>NZ_NEWJ01000034.1:0-29787 GCF_002135045.1 Halorubrum sp. SD683 | reverse complement strand
GACAACTTAGATCAGCTCTTGGTAATCAATACTTTGGAGAAGTTGACGAACTTCGGAGTGAGATCCGCTCAGCGATGAAAGAGATTGATCCGCCCGGAGTATATCAATATCTCTGTCGGTGAGTATAAACGTGGGTGTCGACCTGCGGTAGGTTAGTCTTCCCGCTCCCACCATTCATCGATTTCTTGCGCGCCGATGTCGACAGTTGCGGTGATCCCGCACGAGCAGTGGATGCCGACGGTACCGGGGTGGGTCGTGATCGGGCCCTTCTCTTGTCCACAGCCCGGGCAGTTGACGCGGAAGATCTCGCCCATACACACCGATCCGTGTGGTCCGGGAAAGTCGCTCTGCGGTCTCGCTCTTGTGTAGAGCTGCGGAAAGACGATTTGGCACTTTGAACACCTGCCTCCGTCCGGTGATCTGAGTCCCAGTTGGCTACTCAATTCGCTGCTGGGTACAACTCAACGACCCCTTTCCGCGTTTCTACATAAGAGCGAGACTGAAATCGCAGGACGGTGGGGGTGACGGGGATAGTGTTCGAGATAGCGTGAGTAATCTGTTTTAGATGGACCCCTGTGAACGTGACCAACTGATCGCCGTGAGTCGGATGAAAGAGTCTGATTTTCTAGACACGATGTCGTCAAATCACTCCGAAAAACCGCTTTGTCATCGTTGACCGGACAGAGAGCCACGTCAAGCTACGAGCACCCGACAAACGACGATGATGTCCGTGTCGTCTCCGTCCCGCAACACGACCAGATTCGAACCGGGACACTACGCACTATCGCAGGCCAGTCTGGAGCGGAGGACTTCGAGAAGTGGTGGCAGTGGATCGATCGGCAGTGCTGATAGGCCACTCAACTGGACGCTCGAAGAGATCTCGGTTGCCTCCCGCATAAAATAATTTGAGCCTATCTCGATGAGCGTCTGACTTAATCTTAAGGTTAGGGATATCCTTAGGCATAACCGTACATGGCTGATCAATTCACGGCGGCACTCGATGAGGCTGAAGAGGCCCACGCTCGGTATGCCGAGCAGTTAGGACTTATCGAGAATCGCACACCGTTCGCAGCGGAATCACTCCCTGACACGCGGGTCGCCGTACGAGTCAACGATGACCTTCTCCAGGAGGTTGCCTCGCACATCCTCACCCGCGCGGGACATGTCTCGGTGACCGACAAGCGAGGCGCTGGCAAGACCCACTTCCGAGAGCTTGTGTACGACGCGCTGAGCGAGGGCCCACGTAGCGACGAGTTCGCTATCGCCCGCATCCGCGAGGTGGAGAGCATCACCACACGCCGGCTTTACACGCGGCTGCTCGATGAACTCAATGCGTACGATGCGTTGGACATCCCCGAGACCTACCCGCGAGCGACCGACGAGGTCCGCCAGGTCGTCGAAGATGTCGCCGAGCAGTTGGAGGCGGCAGACCTCACCTGTATCGTTCAGGTGGATCAGCTCGAGGACGCAGCGCGGAACACACGTACCTTCGAGCAGCTACTCGCCGGGCTTCAGAGCATCGGTGACCTCGGCGAGACCGGGCCTGCGTTCATCCTCTTCCTGTTCGGGACTCCTGAGGCCGGCGACCGACTCGATGAGCTGCGGGAAACGCTGTCATCGCGACTAGTCGCCAAGGATCGGTCGCTCGAACGGTTCGGCTTCGCCGAGACCGAGGAACTGATTGCTCGGTGGCTGGCGTGGGCCCGCGACGAGGAGTACACTGAGGGGTATCTCTCTGATCCGTACACGGCCTCGGCGATCCGGGCGATCGTCGAGCGCTCGGATGGGACGCCGCGCTCGGTTCGCCAGGAGTGCTACCACGCCTACCGTGCTGGTGCCCAGCAGTTCGCCGCCGGCGACGGCGTCGAGATCACTGACGAGACAATCGAGACGTACGCCTAAGCTTAAGATTAAGATTAAATCAATGAGCGACAACCCAATGACGGACGCGTTCGACGCAGCGGAAGACGAACAGGACGAGACGAACGAGGGCGACACCGCCGACGACTTCGACGTCGACCGGTACCTCGACGCTCTGAACAGCGACAGCGCACCGAAGGATAAGACGGTCGGGGTCGCGGTGACGACTGAGACACATGCGTTCTACCACGAGCTCCAGAACGCTGATGAGGTTGAGGTGAACCCAGCCCAGTCGGTTCGAGACCATTTAGAGAAGCTGGCGCACCGGCACCCGAAGGTCTTCGAGCGGGCGATGCGGAAGCTTGAGATTGAGCGAGAATTCTGAAGGAGACTATTCGGGATCTCTGGCTCCGAACCAGCGTTGAATCTCTAAAATCGTCCAAAGAAAGGGATCGGCACGCTGTATAGTAGCGAGAGATGGACCCTGATTGGAGGTTGAGAGTTGAATTCGTCTGTTTACGCCTGACCCGGATGAGGTTGAGTACCCTTCGACCCTCCGTATCGCGTCGCTTCCAGCGGAGCAGGCGCAGGCGGCGGCAATCGAACGCGCCGAACAGTAGGAAGAGGGCAAGGAGGTGCCGCACGTCGTCAACTTCGAGGACCGAACTCGGCTCCGCCACCTGCTCACCAATCGACGGATGGAGCTGCTCGAAGTGGTGATGGATCACTCACCCGAGAGCATCCGCGCGCTAGCTGACCGCCTCGACCGTGACGTCCACGATGTCCACGACGACCTGTATTTCCTGGCCGAGTACGACATCATCCACTCCGAAGAGGACGGCCGCGTGAAGAAGCCGTACGTCCTACGACACGGTCCGGCTTGAGGTTGAGTTTGGCCTGCCGCGCGGCGAAGGGTCAGGGCCGTCCGCATCCGCGTAGTCGGTTTTCTGGCTCTATTGAAATCCTTAGAGAGTGATATGTTTTTGTGGTCGTGCTGAATATAGAGGATGTAGTCAGCATCTCAACGCTGTTATTTTTTTCATATATATCCTGAATCAGCTGGGAGAATTCGCTTACGAATTAATTGCGGAGATTTCTACTTCCCAATCTGTTCAAATAGACAAATTCTGATACTGAAACTCATCATTTCAGATTCAGGTGTTGTTAGAGATACCCGATACTGGGATGAGGTTCCGGATGTTTCCGCGAACCGCACGAATTCGACGGAGTATCCGCAGACTGAGCGCTGAAAACTGTGGTGGCGCGAGATGCGGGTCGGCCGCCAATTATCGTGTTCGCAAGTTTTAGTATGGGAGCCTATCACGTATGCGGTAATGACGATTTTGCCGGTGGATATGGACGTCCTCGAGGATGTCTGTCGAGATATCGCCCAAGACAACTACGGGTTCGTGTACGTCGCGGACCAGAAGTCGGATATCAAATCCGGCTACGAGAACGCGGACGTTGGAACCCTTAACGCGGGATCGCTTGCCGCAAGCGATATGCGAAAGGCGCTCTCGGAGATGTCTGCCGACGAGTTCGTCGACCTTGACCAGCTTCGAGACGGAGTGTACTACGTCGATCCCTTCGGCGTGAAGGGGAACATGAACATTACGCGAGAGTTGACGAACCTGTTCGGCCAGCGACTGGTGGTTACCGGAGAGACACTCCGCTCACGGTTCTCGCTGGCGATCGACGATCTTGAATTCTTTGTCGACGAACTCACCGAGCGCGACTACCTCCGCCGCATCACAGCGGGCAAGCGAGATTACTACACGATCGGTCCGAAGCTCAAGGAGCACGCCGACGACGTGGGGCTCGACGCGCGGCTCGAACGCGAGGCGTCGAACGGGAAGATCGCCCACAGCGACCTCGAGAGCGTCATCGACGTGAACGCCACCTCTGACGTAATCCGGTACCTCGACCGAGAGGGTTATATTGTCGATCTCAACGGTGAGTACCTCGTCGAGGAGGCGATAGACGAGTACGCGGAGTTCCTCGCGGACGAGATCGAGGAAACCGTCGAAACAGAGTTCGAGGAGTCGAACCACGCGCTGCGCGTCGGAGAGTTCGAACAGGTTGTGGAGAACGCGATCGACTCCCGGTTCGACGTGCTGTCGGCGGCGCGGAGCGTCCGGACGGATATCCTCAGGGAGACGCGGTCGACGCTCGTCGACCGCCTGGGGCTCGCCGAGGGGCCGGAGATCGTCACGGTGCAAGAGCCCTTCGACCGGCTCGTCGATGAGCGGGCGCGCCGGATCCTCGGCGAGGTGAAAGGGGAGTACGACGTGTTCGCCTCTCCGTCGGAGTTTACCGAGCGTGCCGAGGAACAGTTCGAGGAGCTCCAAGTCGCTCACGACGACCGCGTCAACGATCACGTCCGCGAGGCCGTGGTCGACCGGTACGAAACCATTGTCGCCGACGAGGAGTTCTGAAAGCCGATGGAATAATGTGGATTGGCTGATTGATACAAATTCAACGACTACCGAATGACTCGCAAATATTCCTTCGAAACGAAAACGATCAACGGCCAGCAGTTCGTTATCGCGGAGGGGCGCGGCCAGTCCTCCGAACCGATCCGCGTCCGAGCCGACTGGATCGAGAGCGACGACATGGAGGGGAAGTGGGAGGACCTGATCAAACAGATCGTCCAGCCGGAGAACATCGACCAGATTGACATCGACGAGGGGCACGGCGGGATCAACCGCCGGGAAGCCGTCGAGGCGCTCGCCGGGGCGGCTGTAGACGGGGAGACGATCGTGTCGAGCGAGCAGCAGGCCGACGTGCTCGTCGAGTATCTCGCGGATGAGGACATCGTCGACATCGAGGGCGAAGAGCTCGTGTTGTTCCGAGACCCTGACGAGGAGAGCCTCAACAGCGCGGCGCTGATGAACTGGGCAGCGCTGATGTCAGCGGTGATCGAGAGCATCGACGAGCACCTCGAACGGGTTGAGGACGCGAAAGAACGGTTTCAAGAGACTGTCGACACGCTCGAAGTCGAACAGCAGGACTCCGAGGAGCGCCTCTCGAAGACCGCACAGCGGATACAGAACCTCGGCCCCGGACAGGGTGTCCCCGATCCGGACACGCTGAGCGACGACGATCGGCAGGAGTACACCCAGCTCAAGGAGCACTACCTGTACCTCCAGGACATCGAGAAGGCAAAATCGGAGAACTTCGTCGAGAACGTGAGCGCCGGCGTCGATCAGATCGGGATGGCCATCGAGCGGCTCGAAGCCGCGCGCGAGGCGTACGACATGTTCCACAGCAACACCCGAAAGGCGGCGCTGAAGAGCTCCGTGTTCCCGGAGGAGGCGCTGGAGTTCGTGGACAACGCCGGGAGCCTGATCAACGAACTCGCCGGCCAAGAGGAGAGTCAGGCGGACGATGTTGCGGACGACGACTTCGCCGAGATGATCGAGGAGAACCACGGCGAAGTCGTTCAGGAACAGGCTGCGGAGACGGAGAATCTCGCGGAGACCGCCGAGGAGGCAGCGGGGTTCAAACGGTAGGATGTACGCCTTATCGTTCATCGAGGCGTTCAGGACCGTCGACAGCGCCGTCGAGCGCGCACTCTCGCTCGACACCTACCGCCGGACGAACCGGGTCCGCCAGATCCGGTCCGAGGCGGTGGCGGCGGTGGACGACATCGCCGAACTGGCGACGGTCGCTGTGACCGGCACGGAGTTGTCGGGATACGAGCGGTGGGAGACCGACGACACCGTCGAATCGATCGTCGAGGCCCAGATCGCGGACCGGGACGATCTCAACCTCGACGCCGAGGCCGTCGATCGCGCCGTGAGCGACGGCCGCCTCGTCGAGAAGGACGGGACAGTCCTCGTTCCGCTGACCGAGGGGACTGGACCGATTCGAAACTGGTGGCTCCTCGCGGACGAGTTGCGCGACTGGCTCACGGAGCTGATCGACGACGCACGGCGGCTCCACCGCCGGGCCGACGCCGGTGGGTCTGACCTCGTCGAGACCGCGTTCTGGACGCTTCTGGACCGGCTTATTGCGCTCCGGGAGCTGTTGGACGAGGCGCTGACGATGGGCGAGTTCGTATACCGGTCGACCCGGCGGGACACGTTCGAGATGCTCACCGATATCGGTTGGATCGCGGGAACGATCACGGAGCGAACCCATGCTTAACATCAAGCCGATCGCGCTGTCGCGACAGCCGACCTCGCACGTCAAGATCGGCGACTCGAAGATCAGCGCGTCGACCGAGGTCGTACAGCTGAAACACAAGGGGGTCGGCGCGTACTTTTACGTCAACACCGTCGACGACCTTTTCAACGACATCGGAAACGAGGTCCGCGTCCACGAGAACATCGAGCGGCTGTTCGGCGGGTTCGATCGGAGCCGCGACTTCCTCGTCGACACCGATGTCTCGATCGCGGAGGTCCCCGACTGTTCGTCTGTCTCGATCCACGCGGCGACCGACGAGGGGGAACTGGAGACGTTTCTTCGCGAAAGCAACTACCTCCTCCACCCGATCGAAGAAGCGGTCGAACGCGGTGACCGCCTCGAGACGTTCGACCCGGTCGAGATCGAACCGTCGGGGTACAACACTGTTCGGGTAACCGGCGAGACCGAGATCGAGTTCGTCGACACCGGCGAGTACCGAGAGCGGAAGGCGATGTCCGACTCCCGGTCAAAGGGACCGGGCACGGGCGGCCAAGGCCCCGGCGGGCAGGGGGAGGACGACGAGGCAGTTCAGGTGTCGCTCGAACCGAAGAAGCCGACGGTCAGCTTCGGGGAGGACGTGGCCGGGCTACCGGAGGTGAAGCGCACGGCGGAGAACCTGCTGGCGCTGTTTGACCCCGACGTGCGCGACGAGGTCGTCGACCGCTACGGCGACGAGTTCGCCTCGCGCGGCAACAGCATGCTGCTGTACGGCCCCCCCGGTTGCGGGAAGACGCTCGTCTCGGAAGCGATCGCCTACGAGGCAAAGTATAACTCGAATATCGAGGAGAGCTACGGCGAGGTGAAGTTCCTCGAGATCAAGGGCAGCGACGTGCTCTCGAAGTACTCCGGGGAGTCGGAGAAGCGCGTGGAAGCGATCTTCGAGAAGGCGCACGGGATCGCGCAGGACGGGTTCGCTGTCCTCTTTTTCGACGAGGTCGACACGCTGATCCCCGACCGCGGCGACGACTCGCTCCAGCGCCACGAGCGCTCGCTGACCAACGCGTTCCTGCAGGAGATGAACGAGATCGAGGACAACTTGCTGGTGATCGGCGCGACGAACATGCCGTTCACCATCGACCCGGCCGCCACCCGCCGGTTCCCGATCCAGCAGTTCATCCCGCAGCCGGAGACGGAGGTGATGGCGCAGGTGTGGCGGAAACACCTCGCGTCGATGCACGAGACCGACGGGATCGACTACGACCGGCTCGGCGAGCTATCGACCGGGTACACCCCGGCAGAGATCGCCGACCGCGTGCTGGGCAGCGAGCTCCAGCGCGAGTTCGTTGAGAGCGTCCACCTCCCGGATCGGGAGCCGATCGAGCCGACGACCGACTACTTCGCGGACCGGCTCGGGGAGACCGAACCCAAGACGGTCCGGCAGTACGTCGCCAGCGTCCGGACCCAGATCGACGACCTCGAAGGGTACCCGGAGTTGCGGCGGTACGTCGAGGAGCAGGCCGAGCGGCTGGAGAGGCGGCTGGGCAACGAACCCTCGTCGCTCGAACAGCTCTTCGGCGGGGACGGAGACGGAAGCGCCGACGAGGGAGACGACGGAAGCGGGGGGGGCGACGGCGGTACGGGAGACGGCGACGGCGGGCCGACGCCCGGAGGCGAGGGCGTCGGGGGGGACCCCGCGCCTGAAGGCCCCGCTGGGGCGGAGGTCGGAGGTGACGGCCGTGAGTGACGGCTACCGACAGGTCGGTTCCTTCGAGAGCGATCCCCCGTCTGCGGTCGGGGTCGGACGCGACGTGATCGCGTTCGGACTCGGCGACCGGGTCACGCTGGTCTCCGGCCGGGAGCGGACCGCGATCGACCACGGCGATCCGATACTCGATTTGGCGGTGGCGGACCGCCTGCTCGTCCTCTCGCAGGAGACGCTCACGGCGTACTCCCTCGACGGCGACCGGGTGTGGAGCCACGACGCGGGAGACGCGTACGCCGTGGCCGGCGCCGAGTCCCGGGAGTGCTGCGGGCTCCTCGCCCCCGACGCCCTCCGGTTCGTCGAGGTCACGGGCGGCCGCGAACGGTTCGCGGTCGACCGGACCCGGCCGGGGACGCCAGACGACGCCTTCCTCGCGACGCCGACCGGCTTCCTAGTCGCGACGTGGTCGTTCCTCACCGCGGTGGACGGCGACGGAGAGGTCGCCTTCGACCGGGACCTCTCGGCGGTCGTCCGGAGCGTCGGCGTCTGCGACGGGACCGTGGTCGCGGCCCTCCAGAGCGACCGCCTCGTCGGTCTCGACCGCGGGAGCGGCGAGGACCGCTGGCGCACGGAGCTGGACGCCCGACAGGTCGCGCCGGTCGGCAAGGGGTCGGTGCTGGTCAGCGCGGCCGACGGCGTGCTCGACGTGGCGGCCGACGGGGCGACCGAGACGGTCCCCGACCTCCCGACCGGCGACGTGTACGCCTCCGGCGACGGGGCGATCGTCTGTTCGGTACGCGACGGGACGATCGCGACGTACGTCCCCGACCGCGACCGGATCGACGTTGCGGTCCTCACCGATTCCGTCGGGGTCGGCGGCACGGTCGACGTGGAGGTGTCGAATCCGACCGAGCAGGAGCGGACGGTCGACCTCTCGCTCGACGTGGACGGATGTTCGCTCTCGCCCGCCGAGCGAACTGTGACGGTCGACGGCGAGGACTCCGCGGTCACCGACTTCCCAGTCGCGTCGGTCCAGCGGGAGGGACGTGCGGACGCGATCGTCGCGGCCGACGGCGACGAGGCCGGGCGCGGGACCGTCGAGGTTGAGGACGCGGCGAGCGGCGGACTGGCGGTCGAGACGGCCCTACACGCGGCGCGGATCGACGACGGCGTCGCCGAGATCGGGGTGACGGTCGAGAACGTCGGGGGCGTCCCCCTCGACGCGGTCCGGCTGCTTGAGGCCGGCACCGAGGCCACCGACATCGCGCCGGGCGAGGCGTGGGAGGGAACGGTCACGCGGCCGTACGAGCCTGAAACGCGGGTCTCCGTCGGGCTCGAGGTGACGCGCGGCGACCGCCGCCGGGAGTACGCCCCCACGTGTACGCTCCCGTCGCGGCCGACGATCGACGCGGCGGTCGAGCGCGACGCACTACGGGCGACCGTGGCCGTCGCTGACGGCGTTCCGGTCGAAGACCGGCTCGTGGTGGAGATGCCGGGCGCCGGCCGCGTTCGGTCTCCGGTGACGATCGACGGCGACGAACTGCTGCTCCTCGTCCCGCAGTACGAGTCGGGGGTCGCCCGGATCGCGCTCGACGCGCTCGACGCCGAGGAACGCGTCCGCGTCCCCGGGAACGGGACGTTCACGACGCCCTCGTCGGCCGGCGGCCGCGACCGGTCGAGGTCGTCCCGCGAAACCGGAGCGACGAGCCGGTCGCCGAACTCGACCGAGTCGGGCGAGACGACGACCTCAGACCAGTCGACCGCTTCGGGGGATTCGACGGGTGACCCGTCGGAGACCGCTTCGTCCAGCGCTCGTGGCTCGGAGCGGAGTCGGTCGGACGAGGCGGCGGAGAGGGGGTCGGGTCGTGATACGGAGGAAACCGCGTCCGGGGACCGAACGGAGTCCTCGGTCGGAGCTCCGACGGAAGGTCGGTCGGAGAGCGGGACCGGGGGCGGACCGTCCCTCTCGGCGACGCGACGCGCTCCGGACCGCGCCCCCGGGATCGGCCACGCGGTCCGCGATCGGATCGTCGTCGAGAACGAGGGCGAGCCGGCCGAGTCGGTCGAGATCGCCCTCGACGACGGAGAGAGACTCTCTCTCGCCCGCCTCGACCGCGGTGCGACCGCGCCGGTCGACCGGTTCGTCGCCGCGGGCGAGGCGGGCGAACTCACTCTCCCGTCGGCCGCGGTCGAGGTGAGCGGGACGGTCGTCAGCGAGGTCGACGCCCGGCAGCTCTCGGTGAGCGACGACGCGGTCGGCGTGCTGGCGACGGTCGATCCGGACGACGGGGCACTCACGGCCGTGGTCGAGAACGGGACCGACCGGGAGTGTCGCGTGACCGGCGTCGACCCCGGACCGGACGGCGGTCGGGCGTCGCTCTCGACCGCGGTCGACGCTGGCGCGAGCGGAACCGTCTCGGCGACGGTCGGCGAGCGCCCCGCGCCCGGGGACGCCGTCCCCGTCTCCTTCTGGGTCGAGTCGGACGACGAGGAGCGTCGGATCGACGTGTTGGCGGCGGCCGACGGCGACGCGGCGGGTACCAGTGCCGACGGCCGGCCGGCGCTGACACCCAGCATCAGTTCGGACACCCAGGTCGCGGGCGAGTACAGTTCTGTCGTGCTCGTGTTCGAGAACGACGGCGACGAACCGCTGACGGACGTCTCGGTGGTCGCCGACGGGGACCCGATCGACTCGATGTTCTACTCGCCCGCCCGCCGTGAGCGCGTCGAGCCGGGCGATCGGATCGAGCACTACGTCGACCTTGAGTCCGGGTACACGAAGCCCGGCTTCGAGGCCACCGTCTCGTACGCGGTCGACGGGACCGAGCAGGAGTACGTCGCCCGCGCCGCCGGTCCCGCCGCGGACGACGAGTCCGCGTGGACCGCCGACCTCCTCGCCGCGTGGTCGATCGACCGGATCGACGCCGCGACGCCGTCGCCCGAGTTCTCCTCGCGGCTCTCGACGCCGCCGCGGAGCGAGAACTGACGGCGTCGCGAAGGCAATCTGCTAAAAAATCCTCGGAGAGCGCTCCTGAAGCTACACGAGGAAGTCGCCGCTTACCGATTCCTGCGTGTCGCGGACGTACCAGAACATCCGCCTCGCGGTTCGGACGGTCAGTCCGACCGCGACCAGCGCGTAGGCCCCGATCGCGCCGAAGAGAGAGTATCGTGCGATCCCGAGCGCAGCGGTCCGCGACTCGTACTCGGCCGTGACCTCCTCGGCGCGAGTGGTCTCGCCCGCGCTCTCAAACGCGCTGATCGCCTCTTGGTAGGTGTCGTCGATCGACGCCGTGCCCGCCATGAACGCGTCGTAGTCCGCCGGGTTCAACAGGAGCGGCTGGCCGAGAACGACGACGAACTGGTCGTCTTCCATCTCGCTCCACGTACTCTCGGCCTCCTGTACCGCCTGTTCGCCGGTCGAGACGGAGTCGGAGTAGCTGTTGAACGCCTCTTCCGCGTCGTTTTCGAGCTGGTTTGCGCGCTGCTCGTCGCCCTGTAGGAGTGCGATCCGCGCGAGCTGGCGCTGCGTGGTCGCCTCCTCGATCAGCGACATCTCGCCCGATTCGAGCCGGTCCTCGTAGTAGGCCCGTTGTTCCTGAATGAGTCGGTCGAGGTCGCCCTCCGCGTCGGACCGGGCAGTATTCGCGAGCCCGCGCAGCTCGCCGTTTTCGAGCCGCTCGGCCTGTAACCCCATCGTGTTGTACGCGGCAGCCGAGCGGATGATCGCGGACTGGGCCTCGGTGTGCTCGCCGTTCTCCAGGTGACTGTCGGCCTCCTCGATCGCCTCGGAGTACAGCGTCGCCGCCTCGCCGAAGGTCAGCACGGTTGATATCTCCTGATTGGCGCTCTCTCCGCTCCGGAGGCGCTCGTCCATCCTGTCGACGAGTTCGAGGGTACTGTCGGCGACGGCCGTGTCGTACTCGGAGAGCTCGTTCTGGATCGGTTCGAGATCGAGCGGAACCGGCGAGGCCGTGACCGTGATGCTCGCGTCGTCGCCGTCACCGTCGACGTCGTACTCCCACTCGTAGCTCTCGCCGAGCTCCGCGCTCGTGTCGAACTCCAGCGAGAACGAGGCGTCTTCGCTGCCGCCCGCACTCACCGAACTCGGTGCGCTCTCCAGCGTGAGCCACTCCTCCGGTCCGTTAGTGAGGGTCGTTTCGATGTCGTTGACATCGTTGTAGCCGAGTTCCTCGCTGATCGTCACGGTCCGGCTGTTGGCCTCGCCGATCGCCACGTCGCCGATGTCGGTGTCGTCGGCGACGAGGCGCGTCTCGTGGACGATTTCGAAGCTCTCGTCGAGACTCGCATCGTCACCGTCGAATCCCGGCGTGTCCACGGTCGCGGAGATGTCGTAGGACCCCTCTGGAAGGTCTCGGTCGGCAGTAACTCGGAGGGCGGCCTCCTCGGTCGACTGCCCGTCGATTTCGTTCGGCGTACTCGAGGCCGTCACGGAGACGCCCGCGTCGGACGAGGACGCCGAGACGCTATCGACCTCGATCGGGGTGTCCCCGTCGTTGGGGATCTCTAGGTCGATCGTTCGGGTCAGCGTGTCGCCCTCGTCCCGCGGCTCGTCGAACCTGAACTCGTCGTCGTCGAGCGCCAGCTCGCCGAAGTAGCCGGGGTAGATGACGCGGGCCTCGACGTCGACCTCGCGGGTCGCGTCGGGGTACCGCGAGTCCGACAGCTCGACGGTCCACTCGAGGTCCTCGTGTTGCGGCGCGTTCGAGTCCGGAGTCACCGTCCAGTCGACGGTCCCGCTGCTTCCGCTGACGGAGAAGCCGCCGGAGAAGTCGAGCGTCGCGTCCTGATCGCCGCGCACTTGGGTGATTTCGACTCCGTCGAGCGACCCGTCGCCGCTAACCTCCTCGACGGTGACCTCGCCGGAGCCCCCCTCGCCGACGAGCACGTTGCCGAGATCGAGCGGCTCGTCCTCGAAGCCGGCGAGCGGCGGGGTGTTAACCGTCAAGTAGAACTCGAACGGCTCGCCGTTGACGTTCCCGGAGACGGTGCCGCTCTCGGCGCCGAAGCCAGCGCTGATGTCGAGCGGGACGTCGGTTGTCGTCCCCGGCGCGAGATACGTGTCGGCGCCAGATACCGATACGCCGGACGGCTCGCCTGTGATCGTCACGTCGGCGTTCGTCCCGTTCTGGCCGCTGTTAGTCACCTGAATGTCGTGGGTGTCCGTCTGGCCGTCCGTCTGGACGTCCATCGTGTAGTCGCTCGCCTGTACATCCGAGACGTTGGCCGCTCCGACGGCAGGCACGGCGAGTAGGCCGAGCGCGACTGCCACAACGAGAGCGGCAGAGAGCCGCTTAGACATCGTTTTCACCTCCGGAGACGATCGACCCGATCTGGGCCATCTCGTAGGTCCGCCGCCAGAGGAAGATCCGGCTGAGTACTGCCGTGCCGATCAGCCCGACGACGAGCCCGTATCCGACGAGGATCGAGACGGACGCAACCGCGAGAGAGAACCGCGTGTCACCCACGTCGCTTGCGAGCGCCCTCAGATCGGCTGTACGGTCGTCGAGGCCGTTCTCATTCGCGTCCGCCTGCGCTGCCTGTACATCCGAGAGCGCCTCCTGAGATGCCTGATAGCGCTCGAAGGTTCGAACAGGGTTGGCGCTGCCGCCGACTGCGCCGGCGACGGTGTCGCAGTTGAGACACTGATCGAGGAGGGTGCCGGCGGTCGCCTCCGCCTCGTCCATCCGCTCCACCGCGGCATCGTACTCGGCCGAGAGCTGTTCGGCCTGTAGGTTGAACTCCGAGGCCTCGTTCGGCCGGTTCGCACGCTCGTAAGCGGTCGCGGTCATGGAGAGCAGCTCGATCCGGTCCGGCGTCCGCTCGGCGGACGACGCCTGATCACGGAGGCCGTCGCCGAGGCTCGCGTAGAAGCGAGTCACCGCGAGACCCGCGAGCGTCGCCTGAGTCTCCTCGTACGACTCCAGCTCGTCGATCTCGACCTCGGCCTCCTCGGCCGCGGCGAGACTCGCCTCGTACTCGCCGGCGTCGGCGCGCTCGTACGCGCGTTCGAACGCCACCATCGTGTTAAGCACCGCGGCGAACTCGGCGCGGTCGGCGTCGTCGAGCGTTCCCACCTCCTGTGCGCGAGAGACGGCGAACGTTCGCATCGTCTCGAACTCCTCGTACTCCTGATACGCTTCGGTCCCTTCCATCGCGCGGAACGTCTCGAAGTACTCGTTCGCGGTCTCGGGGTCCTCCTGTGCGGCCGCCGTCCCGGCTCCCCCCGCTGCGACCGTCGCGAGGACGAGTAAGGCGGCGAGCGCGCAGGCGGCCGCCGTCCGAGTCGTCCGTGTGCGTGTTGTGCGTGGTTTTGTCATGTCAGAACACCGTTCGTGTGAGCCGCTCGCGGAGGGTGTCGTGCTCGAACAGCTCCTCGACAGCGTCGAGCAGCAGCAGGGACGTGTAGCCGATCGCGACCGCCTCGGGACCGCGGTCGGACTCGCGCGTCAGCTCCCACGCGCGCTGTTGGATCTCTCTTGCCGGCGCGATCTCCGAGAGCTCGCCGCGCCGGTCCTCGATGAGGCCGTCGACCGCCTCGTAGCGCTGTTTCACCTCGCGGCGCTGCGCGCCCGAGTCGGATTCGAGCCGGTCGAGCAGCTCCGCGAGCTCGAAGGAGCCGCTCCATCGAACGTCCGCGTCGGGCATGTCGGCGCAGGCCGCGAACAGGTCGACGTTACGCTTCGTCGTCATCCCCTCGGAGATGGCGTCCGCCGCTCGCTCGGCCGCCGCGAGGATCCCGTCAACCGCGTCGCCGGGATCGGTCTCGCGGCCGACGAACTCGTGGCCGGCGTCGGGCACCGACTCGGCGGCGTCGAGCATCGACTCGACGACGGAGGCGTAGTACCGCGGAATCGTCCCGTCGCGGCCGCCGCCCTCCAAGACCGACCGAACGTCGTTCCGGACGCGGTCGATCCGGTCCCGACGGTCGGCGTCGAGCCGCCACGTGAACCGGGCGTCGACGGTCGCCCGCGCGGTTCCGGACTCGTTCACGGTGACCATCGTTTCGGTCCCTTGGTACGTCCCGTCCGCGTCCGTGAGGGTGACCTCGACGCGGTATCGGCCGATCGGCAACGTCCGCTCGTCGAGCGTTCCGTCGGCGTCGGTTGTGACCGTCTCGACGTCGAAGCGGTCGGAGAGGAACTCGTCGTCAGGGACGATCCGGAACGGAACCGCCCCGGCGGCCGTGCCGTCGACGGTGGCCGCCCCCCGAAGCCGTCCGGTCCGGCGATCGAGTTCGATGGTGTGGCTCGCGTTCTGTCGGAAGCGGACGCGCTCGGTCGCGTCCGCGTACCGCTCGTGGGACACCTCGATCTCGGCGTCGGTCGCGTCCTCCGGCGGGTCGATCGTGACCGCGCCGTTCCGGTCTGTCGTCCCCGAGATTCCGTCGCCGCTGATCGTCGCGTCCGCGACGGGTTCCCCGTCGACCGCGTCAACCACGTTGAGCGTCGCTTCGACCGGGATAGTCAGCGTCGCCGCCGGCTCGTTCGCGTTGACCGTCTCGACGTCCGAGTGCGCGGAGCCGTGCTGCGCGTACATCTCCCAGCTTCCGGCGCCGGGCAGCTGGACCGTCCCGCGACCGCCCCGCACCGTCACGGGGTCGTACCGGTCCCGCCCTCCGGGCTCGCGGTAGTGGACGGTGACGTCGCCGCGGAAGCGGTCGGAACCGTCGGTGACGGTCACCTCGGCGGCGAACGGTCCGGACGCCGCAACGGCTCCGCTCTCGGCCAGCATCTGGTGTCCGACAGCGGTGCCGACCGTCCCGAGAACGACTCCGGCGTAGCTGACGAGATTGACGAGATCGGTTCCGAACAGGCCCGGGGCGAACACCACGAGCACCCCTACCGCCGCGATCCCCGCCAGCCCGAAGCTGATCACGCCGATGAGCGCCGTGTTCACGAGGTCCGGATCGCTCTGGCTCCGGTGACCGATCACGGCACCGGGCAGCACACCGACGCCGAACGGGACGAAGAACGCGAGAAGCACGGAGAGCATCCCGCCGTGGCCGTCTATCACCCCGGCACCCCCGCTCTCCGCCCCATCGGACCCCCGGTCGAGCGTCGCCGTCACGTCGCCGGCGGCGGTCGACAGCAGCAGCGTCTCCGCGCCGCTCAGGTCGGTGCCGTCGAGGGCCAAGCGGCCGTCGGCGGCGATCGAACCCTCGATACCGGCGTACGTCGATCCGTCGTCGGTCCCGACGAGGACACCGTCGACGGCGAGTCCCGCGAGCGACCGGTCGAAGACGAGGCTCTCGTCGTCGACGGTCGCAGCGCCGACTTCCGGCGGCCCGGGGTACGCGAGCGGATTACCCTCGGTGTAGTTTGCGAGTTCGGTCCCGTCGGCGGTCGACACGCGGATCGCGGTGTCGTCAGCCGACAGCCCCGGCAGTTCGAGGTAGCCGTCCTGGGTCTCGGCTGCGGTGGCGGTGTACCGGACGTCCTGACCATCGGTGCTCGCATCGACCGCGTACGTCTCGTCGGGCTCGAACAGCGGGTGCCAGAGCGCGAACCCGCCCCGCGTCGAGCGCAGGTCGGGAGCGATCGACGGGTCGTCGATCACCGGGCCGGCGCTCGACAGCACCTCGAGTTCGAGCGTCTCCCGCGAGTCTCCGACCGCGGCAAGCAGCTCGCCGCGGTCGACGACGAGCTGGGTCGCGTTCGCTCGGACCGTCCCCGTCACGTCGGCGGTCTCGTTTCCGTCGAGGTCGACCTCGACCTCGACGTCGTCTTCGGCGGGGAAACCGGTCGTTCCGGCGGCGTCCAGCGGGACGTAGAGCCGCTCCGTCGCGTTGTCGCCCTCGCCTTCGGTGTCGGTCCACGCCGGGCGGTCGTCCGCGAACGCGACCGCGTGGAGGGGCACCGACGTGTCGTTCGCCAGCTGTACGTCCGTGGCGTTCTCGCCGGCCGGATCGACGGTAACGGTCACGTTCGCAGTCCGTAGGTCGGTGCCGTTGACGGTCCCTTCGTCGGGGTTAGTGACATCGATCAGGACCTCGCCGTCCTCGTTCGTATCGTTCACTGTATCCGCGCTGTAGGTGATGTCGGAATCGATCACCGCGACGGTGACCGTCTCCGGATCGTCGACGCTGGAGACGTTGACGACGAGGTCGCTCCCCTCGCGTTCGAGGGTGTCGTCGGCCGAGGCGACGCCGGGAGCGAACCCGACAGCGACGAGGCCGACGAGGAGCAACGAGACGGCCACGACGGCGGCTCGGCGTCGGGATTCGGACGCCGCACCGGCTGGTGGTTCGTGTGGGCTCATCTTACTGATCACTCCGCGTTCCGTTCGACGTACGCCTCGAGGTTGTCGACGATCCGGTCGAGCTGGGCCTTCGTCAGCTCGCCGCCGGTTCCCCCGCCGGTCCCGGCGAGGCTGTCCCCGAGCATCTCGAACTCGTCCCACGAGTGGTCGAGCAGCGGGTTCAGGTCGAAACCGCCCAGCAGCAGAAGCACGTCGACGTCGTTACCGCGGCCCCGCTTCGGGGTGAGGCTCGCCTGCCCGGCGACGTTGATGTCGTGTTTGGTCGTCCAGTCGCGGAACGCGCCGTACACCTCGGGCTCGCTGATCTCGCCGTCGTCGATCATACTCTCCGGGGCGCGGACGATGGCGTACGCGGCGGTCGTCGTACCCACGTCCATCGGCACGTACGTGTTCTCCGCGGCCTGGTCGAGCATGTACTCGAGCTCGTACACCTGTCCGTTCATCTCGGTCGCGACGGCCGGCGTGAAGTGGTACGCGTCCATCTGGGAGGGGATGGTCACGTAGTCTTTCACGTCGATGACGCTCCGGGTCTCGCGCCCGGCGCCGATCATCAGGTCGATGGCCGTGATGATCGCGTCGTTGATCGAGTCGTAGTGGCGCCCGTTCCCGTTCTCCTCGTCATCGAGTTGGGAGTTCGAGGCGAGCAACACCATGTCCGCGTTCTGCGTGTCGTCCGCGGTTCGAAGCAGTCGCGAGAGCCCGCACACCGCGTTGAAGTGTCGCTGCGGCTGCTCGTAGTAGTAGGGCCACACACCGAACGCGGTATGGATCACGCTGGCCATCCAGTCTTCCGTTGCGCCGGTATCTTCGAGGTCGGCGAGTCCGGTCTTGAACTGCTCTATCGTGTACGGGATCGATCCGTTTCCGGTGCCACCGCCGAGCGTCGCGACGTGCATGAACGCGTCTGAAGTCCCGAAGTCCTTGATCCGAGTGACAATGCGGTCGAGGTCCTCCCGCGCGCACGCCTCGCCGTTCGGGAAGAAGTTCCCCGCGCCCTGCTGAGAGCCGAACTCCAGCGCGTGCGACTCCATGGTCTCCTCCTCGCCTCGCTCGTCCTGTAGGGTCCCGCGCATCCGGTCGATCGTGTTCCGGAGGTCGGCCCGGTTCGTGTTCATCACAAGTACCCGGTCGTCGATGCCGGGGTTCTCCGCCCGATCGAAGAACTGCGACGCGATGCGGCCGCCGCCCTCTCCCGACGCGATAACGCTCCATCTCGTAAATGTATCCGCTTGTGCCATTGGTCAGTGTTCGTTGGTCTCGAGTCCCGTTTCGGTCATCGTCACGCTGTGCTCGCCGTCGATCCCACCGACCACGTCCCGGATCACGGAGTCCGGGACCGGCGCCGAGAGGAAGTTCTGCCGCAGCTCGGCAAAGCTCACCCGGTCGCCCGGGTCGATGTTGTACCGCAGAACGTTGGTCACCTCGCGTTTGATCTGATCGTGGTCGTACACGACGACGTCGCCGTCGCTCCGGCAGATGCCGTAACCCGTTTCGTCGCTCCAGACGGCGAGCAGGCAGGCCGCGTGGGTGTCCTGTACGGGGAGGTCCATCTCCGTCGACACGTACCCCTCCTCGGCGAACGACGACTCGAGGCGGGACCGCATGTCCGGCAGGACCTCCGTCATGTCCACCTCGACGTCCGCACAGAGCTGTTCGCGGAGCTCCTGTTCGAGAAACTCCACGGACACCGACGCGTCGCCGTCAACGGTCACGTCGCGCTCGATTGCGCTGAACGCGTCGTCGCCGGGGTCGGCCGAGAGCTCGTGGGTGCCCGCCGGCACGTTCTCGAACGCCGCCGTGCCGGCGACGCGCGTCTCCACGGTGACGGTCTCCGAGTAGCCGCCGCCGTCGAGTGCGACCGTCGCCGTGCGCGGCCGCTCGCTCCCGTGTTCGTACGCCACTTCCACGGTGAGGTCGTGCGTCTCCACGTCGCCGAGCCGGAGCACGGGGACGCTCGGGTCGAACTCTAGGCCCTCGTTCCGCCGGTAGTAGAGCCCGAGGAACTGGCCCGCGTGTCGCATCGGGAGATCGTCGCCGACGACCTCACCGCGCTCCGCCAGCGCCACCTCGATCGTCTCGGAGACGTCGTCGTACGCCTCGACGACCGCGGCCTTGGTGCTCGCCGTCTCGACCGCGTCGCGCAGGTCGGTCGCCGCGGTCTCCCACCGCTCGGTGAACCGCTCGAGGTCGTCGACGTCTTCGAGCTCGGCCGCGAAGCGCTCGTCGACCGCGTCGGGCTCCGTGTAGTACCCCGGCGGCAGGTCGGCCGCCCGCAGCGTCTCGGCGTGGCCGACAAGGCGCTGCTCCATCGTCCGAACCATGTCGAGGCAAACCCGCCGGAGGTCGGAGCGATGGCGGCTCGCCTCGGAGAGGTCAAGCGCCGAGTCGAGATCGGATACCGCCGCGTCGATGCGGTCGACTTCGTCGATCGAGTTCGCCTCGACGTGCGGGTCCACGTTGGCCCGGTCGACCGCGTCGACCAGATCGCGGATCGCGTCCAGCTCCTCGTTGAACGAGCCGGAGAACTCGTCGCGGAGCCGGTCCCGCGCTTCGAGTACGGACTCGACGGCCGACTCGAACTCCCCGCGGTCCAGCGCCGCCTCGGCGTCAGCGAGGTCAGCCTCGATGGCGCCGCCGTCGTCCGCGCGCTGCCCGCCGCGCCGCATCTCGCGGACGGTCTCGATCGCCGCCCCGACCGTCTCGCGCGTCGCCTCGCGCGACCCGTCGAGCACGTCGCGGCACTCGGCGACGGAGGCGCTCGAATCGGGCGCCGAGAACGACTCGCTCGGCTCCGCGAGATCGACCTCCGACAGCCGGTCGAGCACGCGCTCGCGCCGGGAGAGGTCGCCGGCGACGAACTCGCGGAACGACGACTCGACCTCGTCTTCGAGCCGTTCGGTCTCGTTCGAGAGGCGTTCGAACTCTTGGAGGTCGGCCGACTTGACCCCCTTCCCGAGGTCGAACGCGCCGGTCTCGCGGTCGACGGTGACGCCCTGCGTCTCGAAGTCGCCCACCGCGGACTCGATCTGCGCGCCGATCCCCGGATCCCAGTCCGGGTAGGCGGTTCGAAGCTCCTGTCTCTGCCGGAGGAGCGCCTGGAACTCCTCGGCGGTCGACCGGGCGCGGGTGCGGACGAACTGCTGTTCGCTCGTCCCGCTGCGAGTGATCACGCCGCGGACGTACAGCCCGATACCGAGGACGACGAACAGCGGAACTCCGACGAGGACGAACCACGTCGCCGCCTGCGACCCGGACCAGACGAAGACCCCGGCGCCGATCGCCGCCGCCAACACGACTAGTGCACCGATCCCGAGCGCGGTCCGCCGGTTCGCGTTCATACTATCACCCGGAGCAGGTCGTTGACCCCGACCTCGGTTCCCACGGCGAGGATCGCCGCGCCGCCGACCGCGGCGACGACACCGAGCAGGATCGGGATCAGCGCCGTCTTCCGGTCGTAGCTCACGTCGCGGCTCAGCTTCATCTTCTCCTTGACGCGGCGCGCGGCGACCAGCGGGACCGCCGCGCCGGCGACGAGGCCGAGCGCCGCGCCGACGCCCAGCGACCCGAGTACCGAGAGCCGCACCGTTGAGCGGGGCCCCTCCGTCGTCGTCGAGACGACGCCGGCGTACGCGTTCGCGGCCGCCGTCACGTTCGATTTTGCGTGTCCGTACTCGTCGTCGACCGCCTCGGCGGCCGCGACGGTGCCTGTCGCGTTCCCTCTCTCGCCCGCCGACCTGAGTTGGCTCAAGAGGGTCGCCTGTGCATCTCTCATGTCCGTGTAGTTCTCCTCCAAGGAGTGAACCGTTTTGTTTGCCGCATCGAGGTCTCCTTCACCGGCTTCGAAGGCGCTCGTCGTCTCGTTCAGCGCCGCCGTCGCGTTCTCCGTCCCACGTACCGCGCTGCGGTACTCCCGGTACGTGTCGGCGAGATCGCCGTTCGCGAGGTCGGGGCCGGCCGCCCCGTCTCCGTCGCTGGCGACGGTGACGACCAGCGCGTCCTCGACCGAGGACTGCCCCTCGTCAGCGAGGTGGTCGGCGAAGTCGACGCTCTGAGCCTCGCCGGTGATCGTGACGGGATAGGTGTGGCCGTCGCGTTCCCCGACCTCGAACCCGGACGCGTTGGACAGCCAGTCGCGGTCGGCCGGCTCGCCGAACGAGCAGTAGCCGACGGTCAGGGTCGATCCGGGGTAGAGCGTCACGTCGTCGGTGTAGGTGGTGTCGCCGACGCCGCCGACGATGGCGCTTTCGTTCTCACCGATCGTCTCGCAGTAGTCCTCCGGGCCGGTAGCCGCCGCGCCGCCGGTCGCGACGACGGCGAGCAGGGCGGCGCAGCACAGCGACGCGAGCAGGTAGCGTCCCGCGCGTCCGGTCATTCGAGGCGCCCCCCGATCTGTTTGTTCTGGTACCAGTACGTGGCGCCGCTCGCGATCACGGCGCCGACGCCGAGCCCTATCAGCGCGCCGCCGGCCGCGAGGGACGGGACCTGCCCGGCGAGCACCGCGGCGGCCTCCGCCGTGTTTAACGCATCTACTGCGGGCTCGACCGGGTTCCCGCCGTCGCCGACGACGACGCCGACGAACCCGATCAGCGCGGCCGCCGCGACGAGAGCGCCGCCCGCGATCTGCGATTTCGTCGCCCGCGTCATGCGAACAGCTCCTCCGTCTCCTGTTCGTAGGCGTCGGCCGCGGCTTCGATCTCGTCGAGCCGGTCGAGGTCCTCGCGTCGGTACGTTAACAGCGTCACGACCGACGCGAGGTTGCGATCGCTGAGCGCGACGCCGAGGTTCACCTCGTTAAGCCGACAGCTCCGTTCCAAGTACTCCTTGATCGTTCCGGTCTCGATGCTGTGCGACCCCGGCCCGATGTTCGCGCTCGGCGCTCGGACCAGCGCGATCGCCTTCTGCGCGTCGTTCGGGTCAGCCTTGGCGACCGACTGCTTCGACGCCGAGAGCCGCGCCAGCGCCGCGCTGTCGATGTCGCGGCGACCGACGAACGGCAGCAGGTACCCCGACAGCGACCGGGTCATTGTGACGGAGCGACCGATCGCGCCGTAGCCGGGTTTCGACTCCCCTCCGGCGACGCCGAACGACAGCGACGTGACGATGTCGCGAACGTCGATGTCGGGCGTGTCGACGCCGTCGACCTCGCTGGCGTCGACGTTGCTCAGCATCGGTCCGACGACGATGTCGTGGAACGCGGCGGCGACGTACTCGTTGTACTCGCCGAACTCGCCTCCCGCCGAGTCGAGGTATGAGATCCGCTGGTTGTCGACGAGCACGATGCCGTCGACCTCGCCTTCCAGCCGGTCGAGCCCGTACCGGGCGTTCCACGCCTGTCGACCCGCGCTGACCTCGCCGTCAGTCTCGTCGTCCTCGACCCCGCCGCGCGTGTTCGGGAGGACGGTCACGGCGACGACCTTCGTCCGGTCGTCGGTGAACTCCTTGATCCCGCGGGCGATGTGCGGGCTGATCCCGCACCCGGTGCCGCCGCCGAGCCCGACGAACAGGAACGCGAACTGGATGGCGTCGGTGTCGGTCGCCGGTACCTCCTCCTCGTCCGCGGTGGGAGACGTCCGCCCCCCGAACTTCGACTCGAGGATCGTCTGGAGCTCGTCGGCGTGATCCTCCATCACCTCATCGGCGTCGACCGGGTTCCGGCCGAACCCGCCCGTCACCATCTCCTCGAAGCCGGGCTCGATCCCCTGTACGAGCCCGTGCTGCTGTGCGACTCCGTACTGGTCCTCCGCGGGAACGTTCGAGAGGTTCTGTAAGTCCCGCATTGTCGAGTTGAACACCAACGGTCGACCCAACGTCGAGATGTCCGTGGATTCGAACAGGCTGAGCATCGAGTCGTCGGTGTACTCGAAAATCGCGTCGACGATAGCTCCCCCCGCCTGCCCCGCGCCAATAAATAGATACGTCATTTAGCTGGTGATTCCTTCGTACGTCCGCTTGGGAAAATAGTTACCGGACAGTACATGTTTCTACGACAAACATTGCTGGGGCATTAGATTATAAAGATGATGGACATGCCAGTACGTGGATAGGTGTCAACCGCGTAGCCGACGGAGCATCACGCTGTACTCGTTGCGCTCGTACAGTTCTTCGACATGGTCGAGGAGGTCGCTCGCGGCGGCGAGCTGCCCGGCCGCCTGATAGGGCTGTTCATCGCCCATGCGCCGCGCCCGGTCACAGAGCGTGTCGGCGAGATCTAGGAAGTGCTTCGGGATTGTGTGGTTGTGGTCGGCGCGGACCGAGACGTACTCGTCGTTGACCGACGCGATCCGATCCTCGATGTCGCGCGCCAGTCGGGCGACGTCGACGTTCTCCGAGGAGCCGTCGGACCGTGAGAGCCGCGGGACGAGCGTCCGATCGTAGAAGGTACACTCCTGGTAGATGGCGTATAACTGCACCTCGTCGACGTCCGGCTCGTTCGCCATCGCCTCCAGCTCGCGGACCCGGTCCGCAAGGTGACGGTAGACGCTCCCGTCGGTGCGGCCAAGCTCCTCCTCCAAGGAGTCGACCCGCCGTTGGATGTCGCGCTCCTCGATGTCCATGATCCCGGATCGGAGCTCGCCGAGTTCTTCGAGCCCCTCGACGGCGGCGCCGAGGGAGGCGGTCATCTCCTCGGTGTCGTTCGTCTCGAACGCGTTGAGGAGGTCCCGCGCCTCAGTGGTCTGCGGTCGCTGCGAGCGCTCTATCTCCGCGGCCGCGGACTCCCACGCGGTTCCGGGGGACTCGATGACGGCGTCACCGCGCTCGACGGCCTTGACGAGTTCCTCGGCGCGCGCGTCGGGGTCGCTGGCCGTGAAGCTCACGGCGCCCCCACGGGCGGCCGCGTCGCAGATCGACTCGACCGCCTCTCGGTAGCGGTCCCGTTCGGTCGCTGCCTGGTCGCGTTCGGCCTCGAGCTGGATCGCGCGATCCACGACGGGGAGTGTCGCGCTCGCGGCGGGATGGTCAGAGCGCAACAGTCGGCCGCGGGCGGACTCGAGCTGATTCGCGGTCGGCGACTCCCCGAGGCCGGCAAGCCCGTCGGGAACGCTCCTCTCCGGCTCCGTCTCCCCCTCTTCCGCCTCTTCGATGGCACCGACGGCGTCTCTCAGAGCCGACTCGACCGAGCGCCTGTCGACGTCGGGATCCGCGAGCACCCGACAGAGCTCGCGGGCCGCGTCGTCATCGGGACGCTCCCGACTTGCGACCGCGTCCGCGGCGTCGACGACGGGGTGGTCGCGGAACTCCGGTTCCGAGTTACTGGACGCGTCGTCGGCCGCGGATCCCGACGCGTCGTCGTCGTCGTCGTCCGACGCTGTCGGGGGAGAGAACGGTTCTTCCGCCCCGCACTCCGGACAGAAGCCCGCGGAGTCGTCGATCAGCGAGCCGCAGCTCAGGCAGCGCTCGCGGGAGGTCCCCTCGTCGGTCTCGGCTTCCGAACCGTTCGCTGGCGGCTCACTTCCGCTCGCGGCCGAGCCGCTCGCCGACTGTGACTGGGGGGACTGCGACTGCTGACCGCCCGGAGGCTGCTGTTGATAGCCGGCGCGGCCGGGCTGTGACGTCTGTCGCTGCTGCTCGCGGAGCGTCCGCGCAAGGTCTTGGTAGTTCCCGACGCCCTTGATCGCTAGCGTCTCGCGGGCGGCGTCCGTAACGGAGACGGTTCCCTTACCGAAGATCCCCTCGATGAAGCCGGAGTCGGTCGAGATGCCGTTGAGGCTGTCCAGCCTCGCCTCCTGAGTCGACGAGCCCAACAGGCCGATTTTCTTTTTTACCCGCTGATTCGTGACGATGTACCGGCTCGCCCGGCGCGAGAGGAAGGTGCTCAGAACTTGAAAAAGCCCGACGACGACGAGGAACGCGCCGATGTCACCGCTGATCATCAGCCCGATAACCGCGAAAAAGAGGGCAGAGAACAGCCGTCCTTTCCAGTTGATCCAAGACGGATGGACGTTCTTGAGCACCGACTCCCCGTCGAGCGGGTTGATCCCGGCCGTACTCGCCTCGTGACCCGTCTCCTCGGACATGGACTACTCCCTCACCCACGAGGCGCGCGCGGCCGGTTCAGCGGCCGACATCGATCTTTTGACATCGGACCGTTCGTGCGTACTGGTAGCGTCTCCGGGGTCCGCCGATCGGTGCCCGCGGCGACGGACGCGCTCCCCCGACGGCGTGACCGTCGTTTGTACCACAATATCCCTCTTCATCGTTGTCATTTGTCTGGTAAGTAACCCTAATACTTTTCATAATTATTCATATATTTACATCGAAGGGAAAAGAAGAGACGAGAGCGACACGGGGGCGACTACTCGCGGGCCGACTTTCCGGTCACGCCATGTTCTCCCGGCCGAGACAGGAGAACAGCGCCTCGACCTCGTCCCACACCTCACGGACGTTCTCGGCCTGCTCGCTGTTCCCCTCCTGTTTGAGCGTCAGCGCGTGGTCGTACATCGTCTCGATCGACGGCATCTCCGGGTTCCACAGCGTCCCCCACAGGTACACGTCGTCGAGGTACGGCGTCACGAGCTGTTTGATGTGGATGTCCACCGACTCGATCCCGGTCGAGCGGCCGGCGTCGAGGAACTCCTCGCCGCCGATAATGCCCGCGAGAGTGCCGTCTCCTATCAGCTCCGAGACCTCCTGCATCTTCCCTTCGGGGCCGTACACTAGGAAGGTGCCCCCCCACGCGGTCGTCGGATCGAACTCGGCAAGCTTGTTCTGGAACAGCGCGTTCCGGACGAGCAGCTCCAGCTTCGACTCGTCGAACGCGTTCGCTCGCGACCGACCGAGCACCGGCGCGAGCACTACCGCGGGCGAGAAGTCCCGGTCCGGGTCGCGCTGATACTTGTCCTGAACCGGGCGGAAGCTGTCGGCCGGATCGAACACGTCTCCCTTGATCGACATCGTCGCGTCGCGGTCAAGGAACTGCGGCACCGACGACATCGTGAACGCCTCCAAGAAGGCCACGAGCGGCTTGTTCACCTCGACGTACTGCGGTGGATTGTACTCGCCGAGCCGGTCGATCCGCGGGCGGATATCGGCGCCTACGTCCTCTAACCGCTTGTTGTCGAACGGGATGATCGCGTCGACGGTCCGGGAGGTGCGGGCGAGCCCGACGACGCCGTTCACCTTCGCGCGGCCACCGAACTCCGAGTACTGGGTTCCCTCCGAGGGAATCACGACGCTGCTGAACAGCGGCTTCGAGACGATCCCGTCGTCGAGCACTTTCTCGCGGAGCTTCTCGGCGAGGACCGGAGTCGCGCCACAGCCGGTGCCTTTGGTCACGCTGTGGACGAACATCACGGCCTGTGAGTCGCGGAGCCGCTCGCCCTTGAGGTCCCACCGCTCGCGGAAGGGGTCCGCGTCGTCGGCGAAGTCGGCCTCGATCAGGTCGCGTCCGAGGTCCCACCGGTAGCCGGCGCCGGCGTAGTCGTGTTCGCCGAAGCCGATGATACAGTTGGGGAGGAGGTCGTTACGGCTGTACCCTTTCTCCTCTTGAGCGTAGTAGGTCTGTTCGAGCTCGCTGACGTTGGTGTTCAACAGCCCGTACCCCGCTAACCCGCCCTGCCAGATCCGGGCGCGACGCTCGTTGTTCTCCTCGAGCGTCGCGCGTCGCAGCAGAATCGCGTCGAGGATGTTGTTCCCCGCGCCCCCGACGCCGACGAGGTACCACTTCTTCCCGTAGGCATCGTCCATCAACTCGTCGCTCGGCGTCTCAGTGCCCGAGGGCGCTGGCGTCGCGGCCCGCCCGAACTCGCCGGTGTCCGTCGGATCGGCCGCGTCGTTCTGACCGTCTGCCGCGGGGTCGTCCCCGGATAACGCCTCCTCCTTGCGGTCCGGATACACCTGCTCGACCGATGCGGGCTCGTCCGCGTGGGCTCGGGCCAAGTGCTCGACGAGCGACTCGCCCGCCCACTTGTCCGAGCGCTGCATACAGATCTTACAGATGTCGGTCATGTTAGGATAACGTATGAGCGGTCACGGAGATACATAAAACATTACGGACGCGGTCGGTTCCCACGACATTGTTACTGAGATCTGACATACCTTCGACCGCGTTCCCGACCTTCACCCACCGTGTCGCTTAGTGAACCGCTTCCGAAGCGAACTGATCCCGGCGGACGCGGTGGTCCCCTCTGCGAACTCGATTTCGAAGAAACCTGGCGGTGCGTTCTCTTGGAGCGTCACGGACGCCACGAGGTCCGTCTGTCGCCGGCAGAACGTCGCCAGCGGTTCGAGCACCTCGCGGCGCGCTACCGCCTCGGGAAGCAGCTCCGTCTGACACTCGACGGCGCCGTTCCCGCCCCGGTCGTCGAGCTCCCGGAGCACGAAGAGAATCTCGTCCGCGACCGCGTCCGGCGTGAGCTGTTCGCGTCCACCGCCTCTCTCCCGGCTCGATCCCGTCGAATCACCCGACGAGGGAGGGCCGGAAGCCTCGGGCTCGGAACCGGAGCCGCCGCCGGCGGGACGCGACCCGCCTCCGCCGCCGGAGGGCGCGGACCCGCGCCCTCCGGACTGTGACGGCTCGCCGCCGCTGACGACGATCTCGTCGGCGTCGAGCTCGATGCCGACGGTATACTGCTGCTCAAGGATCGGTACGAGATCGGCAACGAACGCGTCGTCCACTCTCTCCGGAACCTTGACCCGGCCGCTCCCGTGGTCGATCGTTCCGGTGACACCGCCGAGGAAATCGACCGCCATCAGTAGGTCGTCGCCCGCCCGTTCGGCGTCGCGGATCGCCCGGTTGGCATCGTTGAACGCGCAGGCGTGGAACGACCGGTCCGCGGTGTCGATCCGCCGCTCGATGTCCCGAACGCCCAGGAGGGCCTCGTGTCGCCCGTCGACGACGAACTCCCGAACCCGATCGGCGAGGGCGCCGTCAAACCGGTCGGTCATCACTCGGATGTCCTCAAGCGTGTGCTCCGCTTCTCGTCGCGTCTCGAGGAACGATCCTTCGCGGCGCCGGATGTGCGACTCGATCTCTTGGTAGTGCTCGTGGACCGCCGCGACGGTTCGAGCGACCTCGTGGAGGTCCCGTCCGGAGAGCGCGTCGCGGACGACTCCCTCCAGATCCGCCACATGGACAGTCTCGCCTTGGGGAGGGACCGTTAGCTCGCGGAATCGGCTCGGCAGGTTCACTATGTCGTAGGTCCCGCCCAGCGGCGAGGTCACGGTCGGGTCGAACAGCCCCTCGTCAAGCGCGCCCTCGATAGCCTGCCGAAGGTCACGCTCTATCGCGTCGACTGCGCTCGGCGCCGCGTTCCGACCAAGTGGGAGTCGGTCACGGACTTGCGAGACTGCGTCCGGTGTAACCGGTTCGAGCCGGTCGAGGGTCCGATCGCCGATCCGGTCGTCGAACTCCGTGTTCGCGCCGTCACTGTCCAATCGGTCCGATTCGCCGACTTTCGGCTCGGTCTCACCGCTCGTTCCTCCGTTTCCGTCGATGCTCGTGCCGCCGCCGTCCGAGGCGCTGCCGCCGGTCGGAGACGTCGAGAGGCCGCCGAATGTAATAGTACCCTGGCGGCGGTACACGACCAACGCGCCAACCGCGACTACGAGAAGCACCGCGGCGCTGACGGCGGCGAGCGGAGTTGACCCGTATCCGCCTGTAACGCCGACGACGCTCTCGACGGATTCGACGCTCCGGACGCTCTCGAAAGAGACCGCGGTCGTGCCCGATCCGGAAGCCAGCTCAGTCCGCTCGGCGATCCCCGACTGGACTCCCTCGAAGCGGCCCACGTCCATACGAGGTATGTGTAACTGACTGGGCTAAAGACCTGTCGTCCACGCGAGAGGATCGACGACGGACGATCAGAGTTCGTAACATCTCGGCGACCCACTGCGGTCACATTGAGTTAGAGGATGAGGCGGACGAGTTCTGAGTATCTATGGCAGAATTCGACCGCCTCAACGATGGTATCGCGTGGATCGACTTGTCGTTTTGTGGGGCAGGATCAAAAGCCGCGATGGTTGATTGAAATAGGGATCCGATATCACTTGACCGACACGACTTTGAAGTATTCCGCTCGGATACCTCTTCGACCGTGATCCCCCCATCTCGGCCTTGTATTCGAGGAGATCAGTGAAGCAGTCGAACGCCCACGAGTACAGATCGATTGCTGTGTTTTTCCCACTCATCGCGCACGACGCACATCCACTTAATCTTAAGATTAATATTAGCCTTATCTGTAAACGTGCTGTGGACGATTAGTTCTCGGTGGCGCTCGATGAGGCCAAAGGAGGCCACGAGTAGTCGTTAAGAGTACTACCACGCCTACCGCACTAGCGCCCAACAGTCCACCGCCGGCGAGGACGTCGAGATCACTAACAAGACAACCGGGCCGAACACTAAGATTAAGGTTAAGATTGAAATTATACTTGACACCCAATAACGGACGCATTCGACGCAGCGAGAGACAAACAGGTCGAAACGAACGAGGATCGTATTGGTGACGACTTTGACATCGACCGGTACCTCGATGCGTTCAACAGCACATCAAAAACCAGATAGTCTGCGTTACACTGAACCGAGACATATTCGTTCTATCGCGAGCTCTAAAGCGCAGATGAAGCCGAAGTGAATCCGGCTCAGTCTGTTCGAGAGCACTTAGAAAAACTGTCCTACTGTCACCTGAGTGTATTCGAGCGGTCGATGCGGAAACTTGAGATCGAGCGTGAATTCTGACGCTGTGTTGTAGGGACTCGCTCTTATGTAGAAACGCGGAAAGCCCGTATAATTACACTCAGACAGTTCTAATCTGGCGATATGTCTTCCACTGAGTCAGCGTTCGGCGGGATGTTTCGGCAGCTGATCGAGCTAGGAGTCATAG
>NZ_NEWJ01000033.1:4208-29992 GCF_002135045.1 Halorubrum sp. SD683 | reverse complement strand
CATGGCGTTCAGCGAGTGTGTCAAGATTGTCTCCCTGCTTTCGGCCGATCGCCGCGAGAACACGTTCTCGCGGGATCTCTCCCGCTGTTTGCTCACGTAGCTCGTGAAGTTCTTCCAGAGTGATTCCATCCAACCGACCCATTACTATAGAATACGACTATATTGGGAAATACTTTCGCACGACCGTATCACTCGTTTTTGAGGAATCGAGCCGTCCCGGTCTCGTCGGGCGATTAATCCGCGTTGATCCGGCTTAACGGAGTTCCGGATATATACGATCGGAGGGCGTAGACGCCGGTAATGAACCGCTGGATTGCGAGTCTCGTCGTCGCGGCCGTCGCCGCGGCCCTGATCGTCGGAGCCGCCGCCGCCGCGCCGGCGGGCATGGTGACCGCACAGACCGACCCGGGGAACGGGAGCGGTGGGGACTCGGGCGCCGAGAGCGCGAGCGGCGCGAACGCGACGGGCGACCTCAGTCCCGGCGAGCGGCTCGCCGGCGTCGTCGGCGTTCAGGGCGCGGAGATCGAGGGCGAGGTCGAATCGCGAGCGTTCGAGGTCGCGCTCCGGGAGTCCGAGACCAACGAGAGCCGCGCCGCCGTCGTCGCGGAGCGGCTGAACCGGACCGCGGAGCGCCTCGCGGAGCTGGAACAGCGACAGGACGAGCTCCGCGAGCGCCGCGAGGCCGGGGAGCTGAGTCAGGGCGCGTACGCCGCGCGGATGGCGACGACGACCGCGCGGATCGAGACGCTCTCGCGGGGGCTGAACCGGAGCGCGAGCGCGGCCGCCGAACTCCCCGCCGCCGTCCGGAACGAGACGGGCGTCGACAACGAGCGGCTGGCGACGCTGCGCGAGCGCGCGAACGAACTCAGCGGCCCCGAGGTCGCCGCCATCGCCCGCGGCGTGGCGGGCAAAGACGTCGGCGGACCGGTCGCCCCCGGGCGGCGCGGCCCGCCGGGCAACGGGACCGCACGCGGCCCGCCCGTCGACGCCGGCTCGCCCGGGATGGGGCGGCCCGGAGGGGATTCGGGAAATCGATCGGCCGGGCCGCCGGGAGCGAGCTCGGGGAACGGATCGATGGGAACGCCCGGGGCCGGTTCGGGAAAGGGTCCGGGCGGTGAGCCCGGTAACGGGTCCGTCGGACCGCCGGCGTCGGGGAGCGCGAACGGGACCGGAGCCGTCGCCGCGGACGGCCCGAACCGGTCCGACCCCCCGGGATCCGGCACCGCGACCGGCGGCAGAGCCGGCAACGCGTCGACCGGCGGTCCGACTGACCCGGGGAGCGAACCTGGGGGTGAAAGCGGGCCGAGCGATGACGCCTCCGACGGAAACGGTTCAAGCGATGGCGCCTCCGACGGAAACGGTTCAAGCGATGACGCCTCCGACGGAAACGGTTCAAGCGATGACGCCTCCGACGGAGACAGTTCGAGCAACGATAGCTCTGACGGAGGCAGTTCGAGCGGCGCCTCCGACGGAAACGGTCCGAGCGGCGGCCCCGACGGAAACAGTTCGAGCGGCGGCGCGGGCGCCCCGCCGACGACCGTCGGCAGTCCGTCTCGCCTCGATGCGTGAAGTCGGTGGCGCCGTGAACCCGCACACACCCGCCGCCCCGCTGGCGGCGGCACCGCGTAACCGTTCCGCATGGGAAGGAATTTACCGGCTCTCCGTGTGGCGTAGGACGTGAAGCGAGCGCCGGTCCTCCTCGCCGTCGTCGCACTCCTCGGGGCCGTCGGTCTCGCCCTCGCCGCCGGCGGCGCGGGCGCGGTCCCGTTCGAGGGCGGCTTCGCACAGATGGACGTCGAACCGGACGACGTGTCGATGGCGGTCGCCGTCCAACCGGACGGCGACGCGCAATGGACCGTCGAGTACCGGATCCGGCTCGGCACCGACGAGGAGGAGCGGGCGTTCGAGCAGCTTCGCGCCGACGTGGAGAACGACACGGACGCGTACACGGCCCGGTTCCGCGACCGGATGGCCTCGACCGCGGCGACCGCCGAGTCGGCGACAGGGCGCAACATGACCGTGTCGAACGCGACCGTCACCGCCGAGCGGCGCGAACTCCCGCAGGCGTACGGCGTGTTGACCTACCGGTTCGAGTGGACGAACTTCGCCGCCGTCGACGGCGACCGGCTGCGCGTCGGCGACGCGGTCGACGGGCTGTTCCTCGACGGCTCCTCGTCGCTCATCGTCGCGTGGCCGGACGGGTATCGCCTCGGAGAGACGACGCCGGAGCCGAGCGAGGTCCGGGAGGAGTCCGTCGTCTGGAACGGTCCGGTCGACTTCTCGGCCGGCCAACCGCGGATCGCGGTCGCACCCGCCGGGCCGCTCTCGGGGGTGCCGACCGCCGGGCTCGTCGCTCTCTTCGCCGTGCTCGTCGTCGCCGGAACAACCGCCTATCGGCGGCGCAACGCCGGGGACGACGGCGGAGAGGGAGTCGTCGCGACCGACACGGCGGTCGGAAGCGAGACCGCCGGGAGCGAGACTGCCGCGAGTGACGAGACTGCCGCAAGCGGCGAGTCGGGACTCGGCGGAGACGGCGACGCGGACACCTCCGGTGAGAGCGACGACGAGGCGGACGCGGCGCCGACCGTCGACAGCGACCTGTTGAGCAACGAGGAGCAGGTGCTTCGCCTCATCGAGTCACAGGGCGGTCGGATGAAACAGAAGCAGGTGGCCGAGGAGCTGGACTGGACCGCCGCGAAGACGAGTCAGGTGGTGACGGGGCTCCGCGACGAGGGCGACCTCGACGGCTTCCGGCTGGGGCGGGAGAACGTCCTCTCGCTGCCGGAGTTCGAGCCGGACGGGGATGCGAGCGACGAGGACGCGGAGAGCGAGGTTGGCGACGACGCCGGGGGAAGCGACGCCGACGGAGGCGACGGGAACGACGCCGCCGGGAGCGACTGATCGGATCGACGACGGGCCGAGACCGGGCGGTGACAGATCCGGCTACAGATCCCGGGAACGGCCGATATGACACAGTTCACCGCCACACTCGCACTCGCCCGGCGAGTCCGTTCGCCGACCGCATTTGAAACACTCGTACACTTCTTCGCCGTGATGCTCGTATTCTGGTCGCATATCTGCGCATACGGTTCCATGGTACATAGACCCACACCTAATATTCTTTTGATAATATAAATCTGATATCGCACAGCGGTGACGGAACGATCAGAAAGAGGCCGATCACGGAGGACGACGGCGCGCACGGCCGCGGCTCTCGGTCGGAAGACGATTCGGTAGAAGAGCCGGAGGAGGGATTTGAACCCTCGACCTATTCCTTACGAAGGAATCGCTCTGCCAGCTGAGCTACCCCGGCGCTCATCACACAATTCCCGGACGGAAAAATAAGGGTTCCGAAACGGGGACGCAACGGGGACGCGGCGGGAGCCGAGCCGCGCGCTGGAAGCGACGCGCGCGCCCGATACGAATAAGACGAACGTCACAATCGTTCCCATATCACATCTATAAACACACAGGAAACCAGAACACAATACAATTGTATAAGGAAAAAGACTAAATACTCGTTCGGACTTCAATTTGAATGTGCTGACACCGTCCGCGTGCCGAGACGGCGGGGATCGAATCCCTCGGCGGTGCGTGCCCGGTCGGAGCCCGTACCGGGCGGCAAGGGTCTCGTCGGTCGTCTCCCCAACCGCGACTCGGCGCGGCCGTCATCCCCAGTAGCGTTCCGCCGCGGCTACCGTGTGAAACGCGTCACCGACGCGCCAAGCGCAAAATCGCCTCTGGTCCGCCGACCGTCGCCGCGGCCGCTTGTCATGTGACGGGCCCCGGCCGCTCCGCCCCGACCCCCCTCGGGGCGGCGCGGCGTTTTCGCTGTCTCGACGACGGATCGCGAGCGGCGCCGCCGCTCTCCGTCCCGTTCGACGCTACGCGAACAGCCGCCGCGCGCGGCGCACCGCGGCGGAAAGGCCGCCGTATCCGGCGCCGACGACCCCCGCGAGGCGCACCTCGGCGGGCGCGACGCCGAGGCGGTGTGAGACCGGACCGGGGCGCGCGTCGGCGCCCGCGATCGCGACCGTTCGCCCGCGGACCCTGACCTCGGCGGTGAGGTCTCCCAGTCGCAGTTCCCTGACCGCGAGGTCCGAGGCAGCGTCGCCCGGGAGGCGGCGGGCGACGCGGAGGGCGTCACCGACGCTCTCTACTTCGAGGAACAGGCGCCGCTCGGTAGCGTGGACCGACACATCGACCCCGTCGACGGAGAGCGTCAGGTCGTCGGTCTCGACTGCGAGGGCGGCGTGAGACTCAGTCCCGCTCACGGGTCGTGACGCGGACGCCGCCGTCGACGCGCCACTCGGCGTGTTCGACGTCGTCTCCCGTCCCGCTCGGCACCTCGACGGTCATGTCCTCGAACTGGTAGTGTATCTCGGCGTTTCGACCGGTCAAGCGGTCGTAGAGCCCCATCGCCAGCTCCGGCCACGTGGTCGTCTCGTCGATTCGCTCTTCGGGGTCTGCGGCGTCGCTCATACGAACACATGTTAGATAGTCACACTCATAAGTATATTCCCTGACGTGTCTGCCTCGGTTCGTCGGGCGCGCGGAGCGGCCGGATCAGTCGGCGTCGCGCGTCAGGCGAGCGTCGAGACAGACGTTGTGCTCGTGGGGGGCGTACGACCGGACGACCCGCTCGGTCTCGACGGTGACCGCGTAGTCGTCGCCCGCGGCCGCCTCGATCGCGCGCCGCCCCGGGCCGAACGGGTCGTCCTCGTGTTGGATGTCGTAGTAGTGGATCACGCAGTCGGCGCCGGCGAGCGCGACGGCGGTGTCCAAGAACTCGTCCGCGGAGTGGGGGAGGTTCATCACGAGGCGTTCGGCGGTGTCCGCGTGCGAGTCGGCGAGGTCGCGCACGTCGCCGCTGATCGCGGTCACCCGGTCGGTGACCCCGTTGGGCGCGGCGTTCTCGCGGAGGTACTCGACCGCGCGCTCGTTGAGATCGCAGGCGACCACGTCGGCGCCGCGGGACGCCATGGGTACCGCGTACGGGCCCACGCCGGCGAACATATCGATCGCCGACTCTCCGGGGTCGACCTGCTCGGCCACGCGGTGACGCTCGGTCGCGAGCCGCGGGGAGAAGTACACCGCGGCGACGTCGAGCGCGAACTCGTGGCCGTACTCGCGGTGGACCGTCTCCGTGTCGTCGCCGACCAGCACGTCCCAAGAGCGGACCCGCAACTCGCCCTCGATCGGCGACGCGCGGTTGAGGACCGTCTCGCAGGGCACGTCGGAGGCCGCGACGGCGTCGGCGATCTCGCGGGCGCACTCGTCGTCGTCCTCGTCGACGATGACGATGTCACCGAGCCGCTCGATAGAGGGCTCGTATCCCAGGATGTCGGCGGGCGTCGTGGGGCGGTCCCGTCGCTCGGCGTCGCGCTCGACGATCCGGTCGGCGAACGCAGCGGGCACTAGTTCGCGGTCCGCGACGGGGATGTAGATCATCTCGCCGTCGACGGCGATCTGGTGGTCGCCGTCGAGGGCGTCGGCGTCGGCGAGCCGGCTCCGGACGGTCTCGCCGCGCTCGCGGGCGACGGCGACGCAGGGGACGCTCATCGTCGGAGGGACGCGGTCGAGCGAATAAACGGTGACGCTTCGCGGGCCGGACGGCGGGGACCCGAGCGGCCGGAGTCACTCCGCCGGCTCGGCACCGCTCGCGGCCGCGACGGCGTCGAGCAGCTCCGCGTCGTCGACGTCGTCGGCGACGGGGACGACGCGGTCCGCGGCCGCCGCGACCTCGGCGTTCGGGCCGTTCGCGGTCGGGGCGACGCCGCCGTCCGCCGCGACCACGAGCGTCGCGTCGGCGTCGGCCGCGAGGTCGCGCGCCGCAGCCAGCGCCTCCGGGGAGGGGTCCTCGAATGGGGGCGCCGTCACCGCTGTCGCGCCCGCGTCCGCGGCGGCGCCGGCGGCCGCGTCTCCCTCGGGGACTACGCCGACGGAGGGCTCGTGGCCCGCGGCGGCCAGCCGGGCGACGACGCGCGCGCCCGACCGCCCCGAGCCGATCACGTGGACGCTGCGCGGGTCGGCGTCGCTCTCCGGGAACGCAGTGACCGCGGGCGTCCCGGTGGCCGGGTTGCGACCGACGAACGCCTCGGCGTCGAAGGCCGCGCCGACGGCGGACGCCGATAGCACCGACTCGGGCGGCCCGGCGGCCTGAACCCCGCCGTTCGCGATGACGACCACCTCGTCGCAGTAGCGGGCCGCGGCGTCGAGGTCGTGGATCGCGGCGATCGCTCCCCGGTCGCCGCCGTCGACGAACTCGCGGACCAGTTCGAGCGTCTCGACCGCGTGGTGTACGTCGAGGCTGGCGGTCGGCTCGTCGAGGAGGAGGAGCGGCGCCGCCTGCGCCAGCGCCCGCGCGAGCAGCACGCGCTGGCGCTCGCCGCCCGAGATCTCGGTGATCGACCGGTCGGCGAAGCGCTCGACATCGGCGGCCGCCATCGCGGCGTCGACCGCGGCGTCGTCCTCGGTCCCGTGCGCGTCGAAGCGCCCGAGGTGGGGCGTCCGACCCATCTCGACGACGTGGCGCACCCGGAAGTCGAACGAGAGGTTCGTCGTCTGCGGGACGCTCGCGACGCGCCGACCGACCTCACGGGCCGACAGCGACGACGCCGGGTCGCCGCCGAGGCGCACGGTCCCGGCGTCCGGCTCGACCGCGCCGGTCACCGCGCGCAGCACGGTGGTCTTCCCGGCGCCGTTGGGCCCGACAAGGCCGACGAGCGAGCCGGGCTCGACCCGGAGGTCGACGCCGGAGACGACGTCGAGGTCGCCGAACGAGACGGCCACGTCCGCGGCCGACAGCAGCGGCGCGTCGCCGAACGAGAGCGCCGTGTCGGGGAGGGCCTCGGAACCGTCGCCGCCGCCCGCGGCCGACTCCGCCGCGTCGGCCGCGCCCGTCGTCTCGGCGTCGACGGTGGGATCCGCACTCACAGCTCCGTCACCTCCCGGGTCACAAGCAGGTAGACGAAGAATGGCGCGCCGACCGCGGCGGTGATGATCCCGACCGGGTACTCCGCGGCCGCGGAGCGCGCGACGGTGTCGGCCGCGACGAGGAACGTGCCGCCCGCGAGTGCCGCGGTCGGGAGCAGCGTCCGGTGGTCGGGCCCGACGACGAGCCGGAGCATGTGGGGGACGATGAGGCCGACGAACCCGATCACGCCGGCGAACGCGACCCCGGCGGCCGTGACGAGCGCCGAGGCGGCGAGCAACACCCGCTTCGTGCGCTCAACCGCGATCCCCAGCCCCCGTGCCTCCTCCTCGCCGAGCAGGAGGACGTTGAGGTCGCGGGCGTACGCGAGCAGCAGGAGGAACAGCGGCGGCACGACGGCGGCGGTGACGGCCACCTCGCTCCACGCCGCGCCCGAGAGGTGGCCCATCAGCCACGCGACGATCTGCCGGAGCGACTCCCCCGCTTGGAGCTGGAGGTAGGAGACGACCGCGCCGAGGAACGTCTGGACCGCGACGCCGGCGAGCAGGAGGGTAGCGACGGGAGTCCGGCCGTTCCGGGTCGCGATGGCGTACACGCCGAAGGCGGCGACCAGCGCGCCGACGAACGCGAAGAGGCTCGTCCCCGCGCCCCGCGAGAGCGCGACCTCGACGGGGCCGACGAGCGGGAGCGCGACGGTCGCGGAGAGCGCGGCGGGGAAGACGATGAACGCCACCGCGCCGACCGCCGCGCCCGACGAGACGCCGATGATCGACGGGTCGGCCATCGGGTTTCGGAAGAACCCCTGCATCACCGTGCCGGCGGCCGCGAGCGCGAAGCCGACGAGCGCGGCGAGCAGGATCCGCGGGAGCCGCACGCCCACGACGATCCGCTGGTGGACGGAGTCGACGGGGAACGCGAACGGCGACGCGAACGCGAGGTCGACGCCGGGGAGCGTGAGGGGACCGACGCCGGGGACCGGCAACGGGCCGACGCCGCTCGCGCTCGCTTCGATTCCGGACGGCACCGCGAGCGCGTTCAACACCGACTTCACCACCGTCTCAGGCGGGATACGGACGGGACCGATCGCGGCGCTGACGACGACGACGACCGCCAGCAGCGCGGCTATCGCCGCCGACCACGCCGCCGAGCGGGCCCAGGGTCGCATGCGTTCTCCAACACAACTTGTAGTAGATAAATACTTATTGGACGAGTCCGGTCCTCAATTCGATGCGAAATAGCTTCGCAATTGCGATGGCCGCGTTGGTGGCGACCGCCCTGATCGGCGGCGTCGCCGGGACCGCCGCGGGCGCACAGCCGACAATAGCGACGGACAGACCGAGCGCGAGCGCGCAGTTGACCGGGGGCGCGCAACCGGCTGCGGGCGCGCAATCGGCTGCGGGCACACAGCCGGCGGTCGGGTCCGCGGCCGGGGCGGGGGCCGCCCCCGCACAGACCGACGGCGCCTGCGGCTTCCCGCTCAATGCGACCGACGCGACCGGGACCACGATAACGCTGGAGGAGCGTCCCGAGCGGATCACGACGCTCAACCCGTCGGCAGCGCAGACGCTGTGGGAGCTCGGCGAACAGGACCGCGTCGTCGGCGTGAGCCGGTTCGCGCTCTACCTCGACGGCGCCGAGGAGCGTGCGAACGTCTCGGCCGAGTTCGGCGCGAGCGTCGAGCGCGTCGTCGACACCGAGCCCGACCTCGTGCTGGCGCCGAACTCCTCGGCCGCCGACGTGGGGCCGCTCCGCGAGCAGGGGCTCAAAGTGTACCACTTCCCGGCCGCGACCTCGATCGACGACATCGCCGAGAAGACGGAGACGATCGGTCGGCTCGTCGGCGCGTGCGACGCCGCGAGCGAGACGAACGAGGAGATGTACGACGCGGTCGACGCCGCGGAGAACCGGACCGCCGGCGTCGACCGCCCGGCCGCGCTCTACCCGCTCGGCGGCGGCTACGTCGCCGCGAACAACACCTTCATCGACGCGATCATGAACGTCGGGGGCGCCGACAACGTCGCCGCGGAGTACGAGGCGTACCCGCAGCTCTCCGACGAGGTGATCCTCCAGACGGACCCCGAGCTAATCCTGGTCACCGACCCCGAGGCCGCGATCTTGGCGGAGGAGCCGTACGCCAGCACGACCGCTGGCGTCGAGGAGAACTACGTCGTGATGAACGTGGACTACCTCAACCAGCCCGCGCCGCGCAGCGTGATCCGGTCGACGACGACGCTGTCGAACGCGGTGGTCGAGCTACAGGAGGAGGGCAGCGAGTCGACGGACGGCACCGAGAGCGGCGAGTCGTCGGACGACGGCTCCTCCGACGGCGACTCGTCCGGGAGCGATGATACGTCGGACGGCGGCGACTCCTCAACCGACGGCATGGACGGAAACGAGACGGACGCGGGCGGCAGCGACGGCGACACGGGCGCGGAAGTCCCCGGATTTGGTGTCGTCGCGGCCGCGATCGCGCTGCTCGCCACTGGCCTGCTCGCGCGGCGCGATTGAATCGAATCGGTCGCTGACCGCCGGTTCCGTTTCTAAATCCCTTGTCCCATCAGGTGGCTGCGGAGGACGTCGGGCGTCTTCAGCCCGGCGTCGCTGTTGAGGAGCACGACGGTCTCGTCGCCGTCGAAGAAGCCCTCCTCGGCGAGCGCCCACGCGCCGGCGGGGGCCGCGCCGCCCGTCGCGCCCATCTCGACGACCTCGTTCTGCGCCACGGCGACCGCGCTCGCGAGGATGTCGTCGTCGTCGACGCCGACCGCGGTCCCGCCGCTCTCGGTGACCGCCTCGACTGCCGCGGCGCCGCCCGCGGGGTCCGGAATCTCCAGTTCGCCGCAGATTGTGTCGGGCGTCGACCACGGTTCGGGCTCGTCGAGGCCGCGCTCGACGGCGGCCGCGATCGGCGCGCAGCCGGACGCCTGCGCGGCGACGACCTTCGGGGTGTCATCGACCGCGCCGATCCGGGCCAGCTCGGCGAACCCCTTGTTGACGCCGGCGACGACCTCGCCGGATCCGGTCGGGACGACGACCACGTCGGGGGTGTCACCGAGGTCGGCGACGAGCTCGAACGCGATCGTCTTCGCGCCCTCGTGGCGGTACGGCGTGGCGAACTCGCCGAGGTCGGTGTAGTCGGTCGCGAGCTGCTCGTCGACCGCGTCGGCCGCGTCGGGGAAGCGCCCGCCGACGACACGCATCTCGCCGCCGTGGACGTTCGTCATCGACTTGTTCGAGAAGGCGCACCGCGAGGGGACGAACGCGTACGACCGCAGGTCCGCCCGGCCCGCGTACGCCGCCATCGATTGCCCGGCGTTCCCCGGGCTCGCGCAGACGAGCGGCTCCACGTCGCCGCCGGCGGCGGCCCGGGCCGCCACCGCGGTCGTCGCGAGCGAGAGGCCGCGGTCGAGGACGGTCCCCGTCGGGTTGCGCCCCTCGTCTTTGACGTACACCGCGTCGACGTCGAGCTCGTCCGCGAGCCGGTCGGTGGCCACGAGCGGCGTCCCGCCCTCCCCCGCGGTGAGCGCGCCGTCGGCCGGGAACGGGAGCAGGGCGTCGAAGCGCCAGTGGCCGCGCGCGGTCGCGGGCGCGGTCCGCGCGTCGCCGCTCGCGCCGCGGGCCGCCGGGTCGAAGAGGTCGTCGGGGTCGACGGCGTCGTAGTCGTAGACCGGGTCGAGTCCGCGCGCCCGCTCGTCGTCGTCGATGGCCGCCGCGTCGGCGGTCTCGTGGACGCGTCCCGACGCCCGACTCTCCAGCCCGCGAAACGCCGGCGTGGTCTCGAAATCTGCCATACCGAACCTTGCGGCGGCGGCGACTAATCGCTTCGCACTCGGGTGCGGATGACCGTCTCGACGAGACCCCGAACCGCGGTGACGCGAGGCGCTGTGCGGTCGCCGTCGGGCGGGGCTTCGGAGTGGACTGTGTCGATCAGCGATTTATCAGAAGCAACGCGGCCGAGCGGCTGTGGCTTCGCCAATCGAATCGCCTCGACCCGCCGCCGCTTATAAACCCGCGACCCGATACGGCACATATGAACGGAAACGCCACGGTCGTCGGCGGCGGGCTCGCGGGGCTCGTCGCGGCGACCCGACTCGCGGAGGCGGGCGCGGACGTGACGCTGTACGAGCGACGCCCCGAGGTCGGCGGGCGCGTGCGGACGGAGACGGTCGACGGGTTCACCGTCGACCGCGGCTTCCAAGTCCTCTTCTCGAGCTACCCCGCCGTCGAGCGCGAACTGGGCGCCGACGGGCTCGACGACCTCGACCTGCGGACGTTCGCGCCCGGTGCGACGATCTGCCGGCCGGGCTCGCGCTCGACGCTCGGCGACCCCCTCCGCGACCCGCTGTCCGCGATTCCCTCGCTTTTGAACGACGAGGTCTCCTTCTCCGACAAGCTCCGGACGCTCGCGCTGCGGTACGACCTCGGAAACCGCGACGAGGGCGAGTTCTTCGCCGGGCGCGACGCCCCGATCCGCGAGTACCTCCGCGACTGGGGGTTCGCCGACGACTACGTCGAGAACTTCGTCGAGCCGTTCTACGGCGGGATCACCTTAGACCGGAGCCTCTCGACCTCGAAGCACGTCTTCGAGTACACGTTCCGCGCGATGGGCCGTGGGTCGATCGGCGTCCCCGCCGAGGGGATGGCCGCGCTCCCCGCCGCGCTCGCCGACCGCGCCCGCGAGGCGGGCGTCGATATCGAGACCGGCGGGGACGTGGAGGCGGTCCGGATCGCCGGAGGGGGCCGGATTCCCTTCCGAACCGGAGCGGCCGACGCGGACGGTGCGACCGTGGAACTCGCGGACGGTACGACGCGCGAGACGGACGCGGTCGTCGTCGCGACCTCGCCGCCGGAGGCCCGGCGGCTCACCGGCGTCGAGTCGGTCCCGACCGAGGGCGTGCCGAACGTGACCGGGTGGTTCGCGCTCCCCGCGGGCGAGTCGTTCGAGACGGGCGGCCGGATCCTCCTCAACGCAGCCGACGAGTCGCCGAACGCGGTGGTCCCGATGTCGGAGGTCGCGCCCGAGTACGCGCCCGGCGACCGCGCGCTCCTCGCGGCGACGTTCCTCGGGCAGGAGTCGCTCGACCGCGACGAGCGCGACCTCCGCGACGACGTTCGGGACGCGCTGGACGCGTGGTTCCCCGACCGCGACTTTGGCGGCTTGGAGACCCTCGACGTCCACCGGATCCGGTTCGCGCAGTTCGCGCAGCCGCCGGGCGTCCACGCCGACCTCCCGAAGCCGGACGACCCCGAGGGCCCGGTCGTCCTCGCCGGCGACTACACGGAGTGGTCGTCGATCCAAGGCGCCCTAGAGAGCGGCCGGAAGGCGGCGAACGCGGCGGGTGGGCACCTGTAGCCGGCCCGGTCGCCTCGCGGCCCCCTCACTCCTCTCGCAGGAACGCCTCCTCGCCGCGTTCCGCGACGGCCGCGAGCAGGTCGTCGCGCTGACGGCGGGTCTAGGGCGAGAGCCCGGCGAACGCGTGGTCGAACATCGCGGCGGGGTCGGCCTCAACCGACTCCGCCGCGTCGATCGCCGCGGCGACGACGTCGTCCGCCTCCTCGCGGATCGCCGCGACGCCATCGTCGTCGATGCGATCCGTCTCGCGGAGGAACGTCTCCATGCGGCCGAGCGGGTCGAGCGCGCGCCACGGGTCAACGTCGTCGGCGTCGCGATAGGCCGTCGGGTCGTCGGCGGTCGTGTGGGCGCCGAACCGGTACTCGACGAACTCGATGAGGACCGGACGCGGGTCGTCCGCGGTGCCGTTGCCGCCCACCTCGTCGCCGCCGTCGCCGTCACCGCCGCGTCGGGCACGCTCGGCAGCCTCCCACGTGACCGCGTAGCTGGCGAGCGGGTCCATGCCGTCGGCGCGGACGCCGTCGAAACCGTACGCGGTCGCCTTCCCGGCGAAGGTGTCGCTCGCGGTCTGTCTCCCCCTCGGGACCGAGATCGCCCACCCGTTGTTGTGACAGCAGAATACCGTCGGCGTGTCAAAGACGCCGGCGAAGTTCATCGCCTCGTGGAAGTCGCCCTCGCTGGTCGCGCCGTCGCCGAAGTGGCAGGCGACGACGCGGTCCTCGTCGCGGTGGGCGAACGCCCACGCGGCCCCGACCGCGTGCGGGAGGTGGGCCGCGATGCCGATGTTCAGCGGGAAGACGTTGCCGTCGGCGATCGCTTCCGTCCCGGCCTCGTGGCCCATCCAGTAGGGGAGGTACTCGGAGAGGAGGTCGCGGACGACGGCCGCGCCGTGCTCCCGGTACTGGTAGCTTATCAGGTCGCGGTCCGCGAGCGCGTGCGTCGACCCGACGGCCGACCCCTCTTGGCCCGCGCAGGGCGCGTACGTCCCGATCCGGCCCTGTCGCTGGAGGCTGACGGCGCGCTCGTCGAATCGACGCGTGACGACCAGATCGCGGTAGATAGCGCGGAACCGCTCGTCCGAGAGGTCCGGCACCGTCGCGTCGGGCAGGGGACTCCCGTCCGGCCCGAGCACGCGATAGACGTCTTCGTCGGCGAGCGGATCGGTCGCGCCGTCGCCGGCGTCGTCGACGCCGTTCTCGTCCATGCGCAACGAGTGTGCGCCGCAGTCACAAGGAGTTAGCGGTCGCGGCGGCCGCCGACGCCCGCCGGCTCCGTCGCCGGAGGTACGTGATCGGGAGCCCGACGAGGACGCCGGCGACGGCGACCGCGCCGAGTACGAACCCGACCAGCAGCCGCACGGGCCCGGCGGCGAGCATCTCGAGTCCCCAGATGACCACGAACCACGCCGTCCAGAGCGCGCCGGTGAGGAGCGCGGTGAGCAGCCCGAACGCGGCCCCACGGAGATACGTGGGCGCGTCCGGCCGCTCGACGAGGGCCCACCAGACGAGCGTCCCGACGACGAGCGCCGGGGTCGCGAGGAGCGGCATCCCGGCCGCGGGCGGGAGACCGACCACGTCGGCGAACAGGCCGAGTACGTCGGCGAGCAGCAACGCAGTGAGGGCGGCGCAGCCGAGCGCGTACACGCCGGCGTAGAGCGACCACCGCCGAGCGGCGGTGAAGCGGGAATCGGCGGGGAGGGCAGTTTTCATGTCGTATTTCCCCGAGCGCCGGGCTAAATGTCTTCCCGTTGTCCGGTCGCCGGTCACCGGACCGTGGTCGTCACCTCGAACGGGTACGCCCCGCTTTCGCTCGGGGCCTGTCCCGAGACGTCCCACGGGACGAAGAACAGGCCCCGGGCCGCGACGCGGTCCGGCTGTCGGAGCCGGTTTTAGGGCGTGATCACGGCACGGCCGTCGATCTCGCGGTGTTCGAGCTTCTCGGCGACCGCGTTGATCTCGCCGAGGTCGTACCGGCTGGTGTGGAGGTCGACATCTCCCTGCTCGACGAGCGCGACGAGCTCCTGAAGCTCCGCGTACCGCCCGACGATGTTGCCGACGAAGGAGAACTCGCCGTTCACCAGCGCCTGCGACGGCTCGTGGACGTGCCCGCCGTAGCCGATGACGTGGTGGTCGCCGCCGCCGGCGGTGATGTCCGGCGCGTAGGCGGTCGTCACGTCCTCGCCGACGAAGTCGAGCACCTGCGCGGCGCCCGTGCCGTCGGTGACCCCCGCTATCTCGGCCGCCACGTCGGCCTCGCTCGGGTTCACCAGGTGGTCCGCGCCGTAACTGTTCGCCAGGTTCAGCGCCGACTCCTTCAGGTCGACGGCGGTGATCTTTGCCGCGCTCATCGCGTTCAGGCACTGGAGCCCGATGTGACCGAGCCCGCCGACGCCGATGACGACGGCGTGGTCGCCGGGGTTCAGCTCCGCGACCGCCTTCTTGGCCGCGTGGTACGCGGTGATGCCGGCGTCCGCGTGCGGCGCGATGTCGATCGGTTCGACCCCGCTCGGCAGCGGGATGACCGCTCGTTCGCTGGTGTGGAGATACTCGGCGAAGCCGCCGTCGTGAGTCAGCCCGTTGAACGCGCTGTTCTCGCAGTGCATCGTCTCGCCGAGCCGGCAGGGGCGACAGGTCCCGCAGGTCTGTACCGGGTGGCAGATCACCGGGTCGCCGGCGGAGACGATCTCGACGTCCTCGCCCGTTTCGACGACCGTCCCCGCGTTCTCGTGGCCCAGCGTCAGCGGCAGTTCCTGCGGGACGTACTCGGCCCACATCCCCTCGATGATGTGGTTGTCCGTCTGGCACCAGCCCGCGCCCTCGACCTCGACGACGACGTCGTCCGGCCCCGTCGCCGTCGGCCGGTCGACCTCGTCGATGGTGAGCCCCTCGCTCATGTCGTCGGTGTACTCGTGGAGTCTGGCTGCTTCCATGTGGGAACGGTTCGCACCGCGTGAATCATAAACGTTCGTTATAGTCTCTCGCCCGACGAGAGGGCGAGGAGATCCACGTCGCCGGCGGTGGGGTTCACCCGTGACACCCTCGGCGAGGCGCTCCCGTGTTTGTCCGGTGCTGTACGCACGGCGGGGCAGAACCGCTCACAACAGCCGGCGGAACTCGCCGAGCGGCGGGAACCGGAGGGCCTCTCCCGCGTCGCCCGCATCCGCACCGCGGCCCGAGCCCTCCGACGGGGAGTCGACCACGACCGGCGCGAGGCGGTCCGCGTCAGTCACGAGCGGGGAGTCGAACGCGTCGGCCCGCATGTCGTTGACCGCCACGCCCGGTGCGAGGCGGGTGAACGCGGGCAACACGAGGAGGTCGGCCCCGCGGTACGTTCCGGGGCCGCGGAGGAAGCAGGGCCGGCGGTCGCCCTCGATCTCGATCGTCGGGTGGACGTGGCCGATCACGTAGCGGTCGGCGTCGGTCGAGGGCGACTCGTGCCCGTGACAGACGACCGTTCTCGCGACGTGCGTGGCGTCGGCGTCCCGGTCGCCGCTCTCGCTCAGAACGAGCTCCTCGCGGGCCCGCCCGTCCCAGCGGCTCGGCAGGGCGGTGTCGTGGTTGCCGGCGACGAGTTCGAGGGCGGCACCGCGCGTCTCGCATGCGCCGCGGAGGGCGTTCAGTGTGCCGAGGGTCCTGTCCGTGACTCGGTCGAAGGTGTGGACCACGTCGCCGGCGACGGCCACGGTTCCGGGATCGAACCGGTCGAGGAGGGTGCCGAGCCGGTCGGTGAGGTCCGCGCGCTCGCCGAGCGGGAGCGAGACGGCGGACGCCTCGCCGCGGCCAACGTGGAGGTCGGCGACGACGAGGGCGTCGGCTCCCGGGAGGTAGACAGCGCGGTCCGCGAACGTCGGCCCCGACTCGTGAGCGCGGTCGCTCACCGCCCGTACCCGGACGAGCGCTCGCGGCGACGGCCCGCGTCGCGGTCCGCGTCGCCGCCGCCCGGGCTCGGTCCGCCGTCCGCGTGGTTGCGGGCGGTCGCGTACGCCTCGCGGACACGGCGGAACGACTCCTCGTCACCGCCCTGGTCCGGGTGCGTCTCCTTGACGCGCTCGCGGTACGCGCCCTTCACCGCGTCGATGTCGGCGTCGCGGTCGAGGCCGAGCTCGTCGAACGCGTCGCCGACGGGGTCCGCGCGGCCGGCGCGGCCGCGAGCGGTCGAGCGCCCGGCGGCCCGGTCGGCGCCGAATCGCCCGCCGAAGCCGCCGGCGCCGGATCGGCCGCCGCCCGAACCGGACGAGTCGTCGGTCGCCCAGTCGGGCTCGTCCACGTCGAACGGGAGCCGGCGACCGAGCCCGCGGCCGGGCATCTCGTGTTCACAGAGGACGGTGTAGACGCCCTCGCCCTCCAGCCGGAAGTAGTCGTGCGCGTCGAAGGTGATCGCGACCCCGCGGTCCGGGAGGTAGAAGGGGACCGACACGCCGTCGAACGCGTGGTCCTCGTCGAAGCGCTCGCCGGCGGCGTTCAGGTACGTCCGGATCTCGCGGCGGCGGCGGTCGTCGCCGGCGGCGCCGCGGCCGCCGGTCGACGCGGCGGGTGCCGGGACGAACCGGTCCCCGAGGTAGAACGCGAAGGCGACCACGGCGGTGGCGACCCCGCCGAGACCGACTCCCCAGAGGACCCACCGCGGCACCAGGCTCGTGAACTCGGCGAACACACCCGCCGTAGCGGCTCCGCGGTAATCAACCTCCCGCCGCCGGTCGGCGGCGACGCTCGGCGGTGACAGTCGGCGGCGGATCGCGAGGAGAAACGCGGTGAGGCGGTCGACCGACTCAGAGCATCCCTTTCGCGTCGAGCCCGTCGATGATGTCGTCGACGAGCGACTCGGCGTCGTCGTAGGGGAACTCCTGTTCGCTGCCGAGCTTCGCCGCCATCTCCATCGCGGTGAAGCTCACGTCGCCGGCCTCGAACTTCGTCGCCGGACCGTCCGGGAGGGCCGGGACGAGGTCCATCTGGTTCTCGACGGGGAAGTCTGCGCCGCCGAAGGCGTCCATGAACTGTTCGCGGAGTTCCGCTTTCACGTCGCTCATACACACGACATCCCGAGAGCGACCGCAAAAGGGTTGCGGAACAACGATAAACGTATTTAGGGTTGTCGGATGCGCGCTCGCCGACGCGGCGGGGTCGACCGGTGGAGCGGTCCCGAAGGCCGACGGTCGTGCCGGATCCTGCGGACCTTTGTCGCTGGCGCGTCAGGTGGGCGCATGGCGCGCGAGTTCGACTTCGACTTCGACCTGCTCCGAGAGCTGACCGAGGCCCGCGGCGTCCCGGGCTACGAGGACGACGTGCGCGACATCGTCCGCCGCGAGTTCGTCGACAGCGCCGACCACGTCCGGACCGACGCGATGGGAAACGTCGTCGGGACGATCGAAGGCGACTCGGATTACTCGGTCGCGGTCGCGGCCCACATGGACGAGATCGGCTTCATGATCCGGCACGTCACTGACGAGGGGTTCGTCCAAGTCGACCCCCTCGGCGGGTTCGACGCCCGCGTCCTGCGCGCACAGCGCGTCACCGTCCACGGCGACGAAGACCTGACGGGCGTCATCGGCTCCGTCCCGCCGCACACGCTCACGGAGGAGCAGCGGGAGAAGGACGACGAGGTGAAGGACGTGTTCATCGACCTCGGGCGCGACGCGGAGGCGGTCGAGGAGTCGGTGAGCGTCGGCGACCTCGTCACCCTCGACCAGACCACGACGCGTATGGGCGACCGAGTCACCGGGAAGGCGCTCGACGACCGGATCTGCGTGTTCGCGATGCTGGAGGCCGCCCGCCGGATCGACGACCCGGCCGTGACGATCCACTTCGCGGCGACCGTCCAGGAGGAGGTCGGGCTCCGGGGTGCGAAGGCGCTCGGCGTCGACATCGACCCGGACCTCGCCGTCGCTCTCGACGTCACCGTCGCCAACGACGTGCCGCAGGTGGGCGACCCGGCCGACGCCGTCACCGACCTCGGCGAGGGGACAGCGGTGAAGCTGAAAGACTCCTCGGTGATCGCCAGCCCGAAGGTCCACAGCCGACTCACGGAGGTCGCCGAGGACGAGGGGATCGACCACCAGCACGAGGTGTTGCCCGCGGGCGGCACCGACACCGCGGGGTTCCAGAACACGGCGGGCGCGAAGCCCGTGGGCGCGATATCGATCCCGACGCGGTACCTCCACACCGTCACCGAGACGGCCGACGGCGGCGACGTGGAGGCGACGGTCGACCTGCTGACGGCCTTCTTGGAGTCCGAGACGGGCGATCACGACTACACGCTCTGAGGCGAAGTTAGTCGTCGCCGGGCGCGGCCGGACCCGGATCTCGGGCCGCGCGGTGCGCCCCGCGCGCCTGCCACGCGAACCCGGTGGTCGCGAACGCGATGAAGCCGGCCGCGAGCAGGAACCCGGTCTCGGTGGTCGTCCAGTCCATCGTGGTCCCGACGAGCACCGGCCCGACGACCTGTCCGACCTTCCACGAGACGGAACGGAGGCTCATCGCGCTCGCGACGGAGTCGTACGCCTCGCCCTCGTCGACGAACAGCGACATGCTCGCCGGCAGCCGGATCGAGTCGGCGACCCCGAGCAGCGAGTAGGCGGCGAACAGCGCGAAGAAGGCCCCGCCGAGCGTCTGGGAGTCGCCGAGGTACGAGACGGTGACCGGCGCGACGGTCCCGTCGAAGTACGCCGCGAGGGGGATGATCGCCGTGCCGACCCCGTACAGGAGCGCGCCGACCGCGACGAACAGGTAGGTGCGGTCGTAGCGGTCGGTGAGGTCCCCGACGAACCCCTGCGTGAGCGCCTTCGTCGTCTTCCCGCCCGCCATGATCCAGCCGATGGCGAACGCGGAGATGCCGAACGTCGTCCGCGCGTAGATCGGGAGGAAGATGATCACTGCCATCTTGCCGACGCTGAACGTGAACCGGAAGAAGACGAGCGCGCGCAGCATCGGGAGGCCGAGCAGCGACCGGAACGTCTCGACCCCGCCGGCGTCCTCGGGGTCCTTCCGGCCGCCGGGGTTGTCGCGCAGGAACGCGAACACCAGCACGAACGCGGCGAGCGTGACGGCGGTCAACACGACGTACGTCTCGGAGAAGCCGTAGGCGTACAGGAGGTAGCCGCCGACCAGGTCGCCCGCGAGCGACGAGAAAGAGGCGAACTGGTTGTACGAGCCGAGCCAGCGACCCTGCTCGTCGTCAGGGCTGATCTCGCCGATCACCGTCGCGCCCGTGATCCAGAGGACGCTCGCGCCGAGCCCCTGGACCATCCGCACGAGGATGATGTGAACGGAGCTGTCGACCAGCGCGAAGCCGACGAAGACGCCGACGTTGATTAGGAAGCCGCCGAGCAGCCACCGCTTCGCGTTGCCGGTGTCCACCCACCGGCCCAAGGGGAGGACGATGACGAGCTGGACGACGGCGAACGCGGTGCCGAACAGCCCCTCGATGAACCCCGTGGTCCCGAACAGGTCGGCGTACAGCGCGAGGGCGATGAGGATCGTCGAGTACGCCTGACTGCGGGCGAACGCGGTCCCGGCGAGCGCCGCGAACTCGCGGTCTCCGAGCAGCCGTACCGAGTTGCCGAACTGCGCCACGGTGGTCTCCGTCCGGAGATAACGAGACTGGGAGAGAAAAGCGGCGCAGATCCGGCGGTCCGCGTGGGGTTATCGTTTCAACATTTCGATACGAAAGGCGGGCGCGGCGGGTGTCCTCTCCGCCGGGACGCCCGTCCGACCCGATCGGCATCGCGGGCCGCACACGGTACAACGACAGGGTCGCGCGGTGCCGACCCGGGGCGCGCAGGTTCTCAGACTGTAACAACGTCCGGTTGCTTAATACGAAAGCGTAGATGAATTCGACTACATTCGTATGCGTCGTCGACAGTACGTGCGGGCGCTCGGTCTCGGCGGTGTCGCCTCGCTGGCGGGCTGTGCGGAGCAGACCGAGGAGCCCGCCGCCCGCCGCGGCTCGGTGACGCTCGCCACCGCCACCACGGCGTACGACAGCGGGCTGCTCCCCGTGCTGAACCGCGGGTACGCAGACCGGTTCGGAGCGTCCGTGGAAGCGGTCGTGCGCGGGACCGGCGCGTCGCTCCGCACCGCCCGCGACGGGGACTGCGACGTGGTGCTCGTCCACGCCCGGCCGCTCGAGGACGAGTTCATCGCCGAGGGGCACGGGATCAACCGGCGCAGGGTGATGGTCAACGACTTCCTGCTCGTCGGCCCGCCCGACGACCCGGCGGGTGCCGCCGGAAGCGACCCGCTGGCGGCGTTTCGGGCGATCGCCGAGACGGAGGCGACGTTCCTGTCGCGGGGCGACCGGTCGGGGACGCACATCCGCGAGCTCCGGATCTGGGACGAGGCGGGGCTCAGTCCCGGTGGCGAGTGGTACCGCGAGACCGGCCAAGGGATGGGCGAGACGCTGACCACCGCCCGGCAGTCGGGCGCGTACACCCTCGTCGACCGCGGCACCTTCCTCGCCGTCGGCGACGACGGCGTCCTGGCGCGGCACGTCGAGTCCGGAATCGACGACCCGCCGCCGCTGCTGCGGAACGAGTACGCCGTCATCCCGGTCAACCCCGCTCGGCACGACGTGGCGTACGCGCGGGCCATGTCCTACGTCGGCTACCTCACCGGCCCCGGACAGTCGCGGATTGAGAAGTTCCGGGTCGACGGGGAGCGGGCGTTCCGTCCGCTCGCCCGCTCGCCCGACCCCGAGTTCGAGCAGTACGTCCCGAGCGACTGGGAGGGGTGACCCCTAATCGTGCCGGAAGCAGCGCGACCCGGTGAACGCCATCGCCATGTCGCGCTCGTCGGCGGCGGCGATCACGTCCTCGTCGTTGACGGAGCCGCCGGGCTGGATGACGGCCTCGATGCCCGCGTCGGCCGCCTCCTCGACCGCGTCCGGGAACGGGAAGAACGCGTCCGAGGCCATCACGGCGCCATCGGCGGACTTCCCCTCCGCGTCCTTCTCGGCCTTCATCGCCGCGAGCGTCACGGCGTCGACCCGGGACACCTGCCCCATGCCGACGCCCACCGTCTCGGTGCCCGTCGCGAAGAGGATCCCGTTCGATTTCACGTGCTTCAGCGTCTTCCAGGCGAACAGCATCGTCTCGACCTGCTCGTCGGTCGGCTCGCGCTCGGTGACGACCTCCAGGTCGGCGGCGGTCGGGGACTGCCGGTCGCGCTCCTGGACGAGGCGGCCGCCGACGACCGGCTTCTCCGTGAACCGCTCCGAGAAGCGGTCGTCGCCCGCGCCGAGCGGACCCACGTCGAGGACGCGGAGGTTCTTCTTCTCCCGGAGCACGTCGAGCGCGCTGTCGGTGTAGCCGGGCGCGACGACGACCTCCTTGAACGAGTCGGCGACCGCCGTGGCGGTGTCGGCGTCGCACTCGCGGTTCAGCGCGACGATGCCGCCGAACGCGGACTTCGCGTCCGTGCGAAGCGCGCGATCGTACGCGTCCGCGAGGTCCGACCCGACCGCGCAGCCCGCGGGGTTGGTGTGTTTGATCACCGCGGCCGCGGGCTCGTCGAACTCCTTGACGAGGTTCAGCGCGGCGTCGGCGTCGTTGTAGTTGTTGTACCCCATTCCCTTCGCGCCGGGGTTCAGCTGGGCGGCGTCGACGACGCTCGCCTCCTCGCAGCCGTCGTCGACGTACAGCGCGGCGTCCTGGTGGGGGTTCTCGCCGTACCGCAGCGTGGCGGTGCGCTCCTCGGAGACGAAGCGTCGCTCCGGGAAGTCGCCGCCCACGTCGCCCGCGACCGTGACGCGCTCCGGGCTCCCCTCGTCGTCCCGCTCGACGGTCACGCGGTCCTCGGCGAACCAGCGGACTGCCCGCGGGTACGCCGCGAACTCGGCCTCGCGGAGGACGCGCGCCTTCAGCGAGTCGGCGTCGTCGTCCTCGTACACCGGGATCGGTTCCTGGGTGACGACCGGCCCGGCGTCGACTTCCTCGGTGACGACGTGGACCGTACAGCCGGTCGTCCGGACGCCCGCGTCCAACACCTGCTCGTGGGCGTCGGTGCCGGGGAACGACGGTAGCAGCGAGGGGTGGACGTTCAGCGTCGTCGGGACGGCGTCGAGGAACTCATCGGTGAGCACGCGCATGTAGCCGTCCAGGCAGACGAGGTCGACGTCGTAGTCGGAGAGGCGCTCGACGACCCGACGCTCGTGCGACTCGCGCGATTCGCCTTCCTCGCGCTCGACGACCTCGGTCGGGATCCGGCGCTCGGTCGCGGCCTCCAGCACCGGCGCCTGCTCGCGGTTCGTCAGGACGACCGACAGCTCCGCGCCGCCGGGCGCGGCGTCGGCGATGTGTCTGAGGTTCCGTCCCCGGTTGCTCGCGAGTCCCGCGATCTTCATACGCGAACGTCCGACCGATGGGGTATATCGATTGCGGTCCGCACCGCTGTTGTATCCACATCTGCGGATCGGAACGGGCGTCTCGTGCGACCCGACGGCGGTTCGGATCCACGTCCGTGCGTCACCCTATCGACACGCTTTTGCTGGCGCCGCGGGCAGTCGCGGACATGACCGACAACTCCGAACCGACGGCGGACGACGCCATCGCGGGGCTGTCCCGGGCGGACCCGCTCGCGGCCGTCTCGCCGCTCGACGGCCGCTACGCAGACCGGACGGCGCCGCTGTCCCCGTACGCGAGCGAGGCCGCGCTGATGCGCGCCCGGACCCGCGTCGAGGTCGAGTACCTGCTCGGGCTGGGCGCGCTCGACGCGACGCCGATCGCCTTCGACGAGGCGACCGCGGCGGCGCTCCGCGAGGTGTACGAGGCGTTCGACGCCGAGGACGCGCGGCTGGTCAAGGCCCTCGAGACCGAGGGGGCCGCGGGGTACGACGCGACCAACCACGACGTGAAGGCGGTCGAGTACTTCCTCCGCGTCCGGCTGGCGGACATCGCGGAAGGCCCCGACGCGCCGCTCGACGACGCGGAGTCGCTGTACCCGTGGATCCACTTCGGGCTCACCAGCGAGGACGTGAACAACCTCGCGCAGCGCCTCCTGCTCAAGCCCGCGGTGAGCGAGGTGATCGTCCCCGCGGTCCGCGAGGTTCGCGACGCCTTAGTCGAGCTGGCACACGAGTACCGCGACGCGCCGATGCTGGCGCGCACCCACGGCCAGCCGGCGACGCCGACCACGTTCGGCAAGGAGATGGCGGTGTACGCCGCGCGGCTCGGCCGCGCGCTCGGCCGGGTCGTCGTCGCGAACGAGGACCTCTCCGGGAAGCTCGCGGGCGCCTCGGGCACCTACGCGGCCCACCGCGCCGCCTACCCTGAGGTGGACTGGCGGGCGTTCTCCGCGTCGTTCGTGCGCGGCCTCGACCTCGAACACACCGCGCTCGCGACGCAGGTGAACCCCTGCGACGACCTCGCGGCGCTGTTCGACGCGCTGCGGGGCGTCAACAACGTCCTCCTCGATCTGGACCTCGACGCGTGGCTCTACGTCTCCGACCGATACCTCGGGCAGGAGGCCGTCGAGGGCGAGACGGGGTCGTCGACGATGCCTCACAAGGTGAACCCGATCGACTTCGAGAACAGCGAGGGGAACCTCTCGGTGGCGAACTCGGACCTGACGTTCCTCGCCGACTACGTGACGAGCTCGCGGCTTCAGCGCGACCTCTCCGACTCGACGGTCAAACGCAACGTCGGCGCCGCGCTGGCACACTGCCTGATCGGCTACTCGAAGGCCGCGGACGGGCTCGCGACGGTCGTCCCGAACGAGACCGTCATGTGCGAGGAGCTCGACGCGACCCCCGAGGTGATCGGCGAGGCCGTCCAGACGATCCTGCGCCGCGAGGGCGACACCGAGGCCTACGAGCGCGTGAAGGCGCTCTCGCGCGGCCGGTCGGTGACGCTCGACGACTTCCGGGAGCTGTTCGCGGACCTCGACGTCGACGACGAGGTCCGCGCGGAACTGGCGGCGCTGACGCCCGCCGGCTACACCGGGCTCGCCGACGAGCTCGTCGACGGGGTCGGCAACGCGGGCGGGTCGACGAACGAGTAGCGACGCTTCAGCGCTTGCGAACGTCGATCTCTCGCGTCGCGATCCCCTCGTGGTCGACGAGGCGGCGGTACTCCGCGGCGAGGGCTGTCGCGTCGATCGCTGTCGGTCCGGCGTCGGGACGGACGGGGGAGCCGATCCGGACGTACGTGACGGACACGTCGTCGAGGGCCGCGTCCAGCGAGAGCGCGAGCCCCCGGGCGGCCGGCGCGACCGCCCCCCACTCGACTTGCGCCGTCACGGGCGGCTCCGCGAACGTCGTCCCGCTGAAGAGGACGGTCCCCTCGGTCTCGCGGAGGTCCGGCAGCGCCGCGCGGACGCACGCCATCGACCCGGCGACGCGCACGTCGAAGAGTTCGCGGAGCCGGTCGGCGCTCGCGTCGTCGACCGGGTTCCCGCCGCCGCCCGACGCGTTCAAGACGAGCACCTCCGCGGGACCGAGCTCGTCGCGAACGCGTTCGAGGGCCGCCTCGACGGCAGCGTCGTCGGTCACGTCGGTCGGGATCGCGACGGCGTCCCCGCCGAGGTCCGCAGCGAGCGTGCGCACGTACTCCTCGGAGCGCGCCAGCAGCGCGACCGCGAACCCGTCGTCGTGGAAGCGCCGCGCGACGGCGGCCCCGATTGTCGGGCCGACGCCCGCGATCACGGCGACTCGCGTCATACCTGAGCGGGGCGGCCGGCAATCATATACCTTGGGTTGCGGCGGGTGAGGGCACAAGGCGTTTACCGCTCGCTCGCGGATCCGGGCCCGATGCCCTCCGAAACCGACGACGAGACGTACTCGATATTCGGCGACGACGAACTGATCGAGAACGAGGCCGATGACGAGCGCGAAAACCGGCGAAACGACTCCGGCGGCCGCGGCGACGGGTCCGGGTCCGACGACCGCCGCGACTCGCTCGGCGGGAGCGGCGAGGACGGCTGCCCGAAGTGCGGCGGCACGGAGACGGAGACCGACGAGATCGCCACCAGCGGGACTGGACTCACCAAGATGTTCGACGTCCAGAACCGGAGCTTCGTGGTCGTCTCCTGTGCGAACTGCGGCTACTCCGAGCTGTACAAGGGCCAGTCGTCGGGCAACGCGATCGACTTCTTCCTCGGGTAGGCCGCGGGGTGACGACGGACGGCCCGAACCCCCGCCGAGCGATCGACTTTTCTCGGGAGCGCAACCAGCCGCGGTATGGTCTCCGTCCGACCGCTCGCGTCCCTCCCGGTCGTCGCCGCCCCCGCCCGGTACCCGTACGCCCGGCGGTTCGGCGAGGTGAATAGTGACCCGGTGCTCTGGACGATCGACGCCGCGCCCGAGGCCGCCCTCGCGACCGCGCTCGGGATCGTCGGCCTGCTCGCGGTTTCCACCTGACGAACCTGATCGCGGGTGGCGCCCGGCTGATGGCCGTCCCGCTGCTCGGCGTCGCGGCCGGGCCCGACGCCGGCGCCGTGCGCGCACGCGACCGCGGACCCGCCCCCCGGCGACCGGCACGCGCCGGGCCCGCCGACCCCGTCCGCCCGCCCC
>NZ_NEWJ01000033.1:0-4198 GCF_002135045.1 Halorubrum sp. SD683 | reverse complement strand
CACGGTGGACCGGGGAACGGGGACGCGCGGCGCCGCCGACCGCGAGCGCGATGTCCCGGTGCGCGACGCCGGGGAACAGGCCGACGCGGGCGAGACCGCTGACGCGGGAGCGAACAGCGAGGCGGACGGGCCGGACGCCGACGACTTCGAGTTCGGCGATGACCTCGCCGATCCGCACGCGGGCGATACGGGAGGCGACGCCGACGGCCGTCGGGACGAGCGCGACTGACCCGCCCGGAGCGCTTATTCGCCTCCGAGCGTCAGGACGGACATGGCTCCGACGCTCGTGAGCGCGGCCGTGGGGGCGCTGCTCGCGGCCGCGCTGCTGGGCGACGCGTTCGATCGGCGCGCGGTCGCGGTCGTCATCGCCGCCGCGGTCCTCCCCGGCCTCGACGCCGCCGCGAGCCTCGCCGTCCCCGGCGCGACGAACGCCCTCCTCCACGCCGTCTGGGCGCCGCTTCTCGCCGGCGGACTGCTCTACTGGGACGGGGAACTGCGCTCGGCGTCGACCCTCCGCGAGCAGGGCGGCCCCCGAGCGGTTCGGGTCGCGTGGGTCGCGCTCGCGTCGTTCGTCGTCGCCGGGGTCGGCGCGGCGCTGTTCGCGGGCGAGGGCGCGGCGCTCCTCTACCCGCTGGAGGACGCGCGCTACCTCGTCCGCGGTCGATTGGTGTTCTCGACTCAGGAGGGGGTCGTCCAGACGTTCCTGACCCCGGGCGCGACGGGGGCGGGGATCCTGCCGATCGAGCGCGTCGGCGGGGCGGTCGCCGACCCGGTCTCCTCGTGGATCAACCCCGACGGGCGACCGGGGTTCGATCCGGGTGCCGACCGCGAGTTCCGGTTCGTCGAGGCGGGGTGGCAGTTAGTCGTCGTCGCCGCCGCGGCCGCGACGCTCGCCGTCCGGTTCCGGTTCCGCGGCGAAGGCGCGGGGGTGAGCCGCTGAATGCCCTCGACAGTCGTCCACGCCGGGTTCGCGCTGCTGCTCGCGGCGGGACTGCTCGGGGCCTACTACGACCGGCGTGCGCTCGCGGTCCTGCTCGTCGTACTTGTCCTGCCGGAGGCGGACAGCTTCCTCTGGCCGATCATGCCCGGCGCGCACCGCACGGTCGGGCACAACTTCGTCTTCCCCGCGGTCGCGGCGCTGGCGCTGTACGTCGACACGCGGGTCCGGGAGCGGTCGTGGCTCCGGGACCGGCTCTCGCCGCGGTGGATCGCGGTCGCGTGGGTCGCGCTGTGCGTCCACGCGTTCGCGCACGTCGCGATCGACTGGACCCACCTCGACGGGGTGAACGCGTTCTGGCCGCTCCGCGACCGGTTCTTCCAGCTGGACGGCAAGGCGGTCTACTCGACGGCCGACGGGTTCGTCCAGACGTTCGTCGACGTGCGGGTCGACCCCGAAAGCGGGTCGCGGACCGTCGACGCGGGCGCGGGCGGCACCAGCGAGTCCGTCCACGTCAACAACCCAGTCCAGCCGCGCGACCCGGACGTCGACGTCGAGGAGCCTGTCGACCGGCGCTTCCCGATCGCGAACAGCGGGTGGCGGCTCTACCTGATCGGGCTCGGGCTGTTCGCGCTCGTCGCCCGGCGGTTCCAAGGCGACGGCGTCGCGGACGACGCCTGACGGCCCCGCGAGATCCGGGGGACTGCGGCGCCCCTAACATGGTATGACCGCAGGGTAAACGGTCCCGGACGCGTAGCGAGACGTAATGACACCCCAACCGGACGCGGACCTATCGGAGGCGACCGAGCCGCTGGCCGGGGAGTCGATCGCCGTCGTCGGCGCCGGCTTCGGCGGGCTCTCGACGGCCTCGTACCTCGCCGACGCCGGGGCGGATGTGACGGTGTTCGAGCGCAACGAGCACCCCGGCGGGTACGCCGGGCGGATCGAGCGCGACGGGTTCCGTATCGACACCGGCCCGTCGTGGTACCTCATGCCGGAGGTGTTCGACCGGTTCTTCGAACACTTCGGGCGATCGACGGACGACTACTACGACCTGGTCGAGCTCGACCCGCTGTACGAGGTGATCTGGAAGGACGGCGACCGCGCGTCGATGCCGGCCGACCGCGAGGGACAGAAGGTGCTGTTCGAGTCGTACGAGTCCGGCGCGGGCGACGTGCTCGACGACTACCTCGCCGACGCCGCGGAGGCGTACGAGCTCGGGATGGACCGGTTCGTCTACCCGAGCCGGTCGCGGCTGCGCGACATGGTCGACGCCGACGTGCTCCGGTCCGGGCGGGCGCTGCCGAAGCTCCGCGAGATGGACGACTACGTCGGCGACTACTTCGACAGCGAGAAGCTCCGCCAGATCGCGGAGTACAAGCTGGTGTTCCTCGGGGGGTCGCCGTACAACACGCCCGCGATCTACACGCTGATGAGCCACGTCGACATGAACCTCGGCGTCTACCATCCGACCGGCGGGATCGCGAGCGTCGTCGACGCGATGGCCGACCTCGCGCGCGACCTCGGGGTCACGATCCGGACGAACGAGCCGGTGACCGCGATCGAGCCGTCGGTGCCGGCGGCGACGCCGACGTTCACCGTGGAGACGGAGCGACGCGCGATGGGCGAGTCCACCGCGGCGGCGCGGTCGGCGCGCTTCGACCGCGTCGTGGCGAACGCGCCGCCGCCGCACGTCGAGCGCGACCTCCTCCCGAGCGGGACGGTCGACCGCGAGTCGTACTGGGAGTCGCGGACGTACGCGCCTTCCGCGTACCTCTCGTACATCGGCGTCGAGGGCGACGTTGACCTCGACCACCACACGCTGGTGTTCCCGACCGACTGGCGGCCGCACTTCGACGACATCTTCGACGAGCCGGCGTGGCCCGACGACCCCGCATACTACGTCCACGTCCCGTCGAAGACGGACCCCGAGGCGGCGCCCGACGGGCACGAGGCCGTCTTCCTGCTCGTCCCGCTGGCGGCCGGGTTGGAGGACGACCCCGAGACGCGCGAGCGGTTCCGCGACCTGGTGTTCGACGACCTCGCCGAACACGCCGGCGTCGACTTCCGCGACCGGATCGTCTTCGAGGAGACCGCCTGCGTCTCCGACTTCCGGCAGCGGTTCAACGCGCCCCGTGGCACGGCGCTGGCGCTGTCGCACACCCTCGAACAGACGGGGCCGCTCCGCCCCGCCCACCGCGCCCCCGGCGTCGACGGCCTCTACTACGTCGGCGCGTACACCAACCCCGGCATCGGGATGCCGATGTGCCTGCTCAGCGGCGAACACGCCGCCGAGGCGGTCGTCGAGGACGCGACCGGCGGGGGCGTGCTCCCGTCCGTCGTCCCCACGTCGACGCTGCGGTGAGGGGCGCGTTCGGGGGCGATTTTACTCGACGCCCGCGTCCGGCCCGTCGATCGGCTCCGGCTCTTGGACCGCGACCCAGTGCGTGACGGTCCCCGCGTCCCCGAACAGCGGCCGCAGCGTGACGCGGTTCGCGAAGGGAGTACCGTCCCGGCGACGGTTGCGGAGTTCGACGGTGACCGCGGACCACGTCGACAGCGCCTCGCGGAAGTCCGCGCGGGGGTCGGCGGCGGCGGCCGGATCCTGAAACAGCCGGGGGTTCCGACCGCGGAGCTCGTCGAGCCCGTAGCCGGTCCACTCGCGGAACCAGCGGTTGACGTAGACGATCGGCGTGTCGCGGTACGCCGGGCCGGGGAGCGTGAGGCCGAGGGGGAGGTCGTCGAGCGCGCGGACGCGGTCGACGAACAGCGCCTCGGCCTCACGCTCGGCGGGGGCGTCCGAGTGCGTCGGGAGCGTCACGCCGTCGAGGTCGTACTCGTCGGTCAGCGCAGAGAGGCGTGTCCGGAAGGCCCCGCGGTCGGCGCCGATCGCCGCGAGCACGTCGCTTCGAAGCGTCACGTGTGCGGTTAGGCGCGGACGGACAAGCGCGTGTCGTTCCGTGAGATGGGGAGCACGGAACCGACCGGACGCCGGTCGCGACCGCCGAGCGGGGCGGGTGAGTGGAACGAACGTTATGTGCGTCCGGGTCGGAGGCTGTGGTCACTGATGCGTGAGACCACCGCCGTCCTCGCGGTCGCGCTGCTCGTCGCGCTCGCCGGCTGCGGCGGGCTCGGCGGGGAGCTGGCCGGCCCCCCCGGAGACCCGTCACCGTCAATCGAGTCCGTCTCCGCCCCGGAGTCGCTCGGCCACGACGAGCGGGCGACGGTCGCGGCGACCGCGCGGTGGGAGGGGCTCGCGGG
>NZ_NEWJ01000032.1:0-30114 GCF_002135045.1 Halorubrum sp. SD683 | reverse complement strand
CATGGCGTTCAGCGAGTGTGTCAAGATTGTCTCCCTGCTTTCGGCCGATCGCCGCGAGAACACGTTCTCGCGGGATCTCTCCCGCTGTTTGCTCACGTAGCTCGTGAAGTTCTTCCAGAGTGATTCCATCCAACCGACCCATTACTATAGAATACGACTATATTGGGAAATACTTTCGCACGACCGTATGAGTCCCGCCCCGCACCGCGCCTCACGCCTCCCCAGCCTCGTCGGCCGGCCTCCGCTTCGCTCCGGCCGGCCGACTCCCTCGCGCGTGCTGTCTCGCGGCCGCCGAGGGCGACCGCTCGGAGGCGCGCGCCACCGCACCGGGTTCGATTTATAAATAGCGTCGCGGTGCGTCCGCCTTACACCATGTCGCCGCGAACCGAGGCGCCCTCCTGCTCTGTGCGCTGTCGTTTCAACACGTCCGCGGCCTCGGTCGCGGCCTCCTCGTCGGCGCCGAGCATCCCGAGCGCGGCGGGTAGCGTCGGCATCGCGAGCGAGGCCTCGCGGAGGCGGTCGAAGGCCTCGTCGTCGCGCTCGCCGTCGACCCACAGGCAGACCCCGCGGGGGTCGAGCACCTCCTCGTAGGCGTCCCGGGCGAGCGCGCCCTTCAGGCGCTGCCGGACGTTGTCCTCGAAGCCCGCGTTACACACCTCCAAGTGGATCGGCTCGTCGTCGTCAAGGAGTTCGGCCGCGAGGCACTTCTCGGGTGCGGCGTACCCGTTGTCGCTCGTCCGCACGCGGTCCGGGTGCGCCTCGGCCCACTCGGCGTCGACGGTGGTGCCGACGCCCTTCACGCCGTACTCGGCCTTGAACGCCGCGGCCGCGTCGCCGTCGCCGCCCATGATCACGTCCTTGGTGAGATGGACGTCGAGCCGGTCGACCGGGTCGAGTCCGAGCGCCACGTCGCCGAACGCCCACACCTCGCGGACGGGCACCGGCATCGGTTCGCCCGCGACGCGGTCGACGAGCGACTCCAGACGGTCGACGGCCCCTTCGCGTTCCATTGGCGACGACTACGCGTCGGGCGGTCAAACCGGTTACGCTCGGCGGGGCGGTCAGATCTCGTCGAGCCGCGCCGCCACGTCGTCCCAGTGCCCCCCTTTCCAGAACCACTGGCCGCACTCGGTGCAGCGCCACCCCGGGCGCTCCGACCCTACGTCGTCCGGGACGTACTCCGGACGGTCGGCCGACGGGTCGCCGACTTCGAGCGAGTCGACGCGCTCGACGGGCCCGTTACACGAGCCGCACCGCGTCGGCTCGTCGGCGAGTTCGACGCGGAGACCGGCGGCGGCGAGTTCCCGGAGCTGGTCGAGCACGTCGCGCTCGGCGAGGAGGACGGCGTCGACGGCGGGGTCGCCGCGGGGGGCGCGGTCCGCGAGGTCGCGGTCCCGAGTGAGGAGGACGCGGTCCTCGGCGGCCGCGACCTCGCGGAGCCGGTCGTCGGCCTCGATCCCCCGGTCGAGCGCGTAGGCGGCGTCGTACCCGCAGAGCCGGAGGTAGGTGGCGAGCTTCCCGCACATCACGTCGAGCAGGACCGGCGGGCGGTCGGCGGCCGAGGGGGCGCTCCCGTCCCGGTCCGTCATCTACAGCAGGAACGACCGGAGCCCGTCGAGCGAGCGCGCGTTGAGCACGTCGGCGGCCCGCGCCCACCCCCGCCGCGCGGTGTGGACGCCGTACCGCGCGTTGTCGAGTTCGCGCGGGGCGTGCGCGTCGGTGTTGACGGCGATCGTCGCGCCCGCCTCGACCGCGGCCCGGACGAACTCGCCGTCGGCGTCGAGCCGAGCGGGGTTCGCGTTCACCTCGATGGCGGTGTCCGACGCGGACGCCGCCTCTGCGACCGCCTCCACGTCCGGGTCGAGCCCCGGTCGCTCGTTGATCAACCGGCCGGTCGGGTGGCCGAGCACGTCGACGTGAGGGTGCTCGACCGCCCGGACCAGTCGCTCGGTGGCCGCCTCGGCGTCCTGCCCGAGCGCGGCGTGCGGCGACGCGACGACCAAGTCGAGGGCGGCGAGCGTCTCGTCGTCGGTTGAGAGGTCGCCGCCGGCGTCGATGTTCGCCTCGATCCCGTGGAGGAGCGGGATATCGACTTCGTCGGCCGCCTCGGCGACCGCCGCGGCCTGCGCCTCGATGTCGGACTCGTCGAGCCCGACGCCGCCCACCATTCCCGGTCCGGTCGCGTGGTCGGTGACGACGTGGTAGTCGTAGCCGCGTTCTTCGGCCGCCGCGGCCATCTCGGCGATCGAGAAACCGCCGTCGGACCAGTCGGTGTGGGTGTGGAGGTCGCCGCGGAGCTCGTCCGGCCCGACGAGCGGCGGCAGGCGACCCTCGGCGGCGGCCTCGACCTCGCCGCGGTCCTCCCGGAGCTCCGGCGGGACCGGGTCCATGTCGAGCGCGCGGTAGACCTCGTCCTCGCTCTCCCCCGCGATGCGCTCGCCGGCACGCGTCGCGTCGGCCTCCGCGCCGTCCGCGGCGGCTCCGTTGGCCGCCTCGCCTTCCGCGTCGTCGTCGGCCGCCTCGCCCTCCGCGTCGCTCACGTCGAAGAGCCCGTACTCGTTCAGTTTGCGCCCGCGGTCGATCGCGCGGTTACGGACGGCGACGTTGTGCGCCCGCGACCCGGTGAAGTACTGGAGCGCGGCGCCGAACTCGTCGGGGTCGACGATCCGGAGGTCGACGCGGGTGCCGTCCGCGCGCACGCTCGCCTTCCCGGTGCCCGCCTCGATCGTCGCGTCCGCGGCCTCCCAGTCGGTGAACGCCTCGACGATTGGATCGCGCTCCTCGCTGGCGACGAGCAGGTCGATGTCCCCGATCGTCGGCTTCCACCGCCGGATCGAGCCGCACACCTCGACCGACTCGACGGCGTCGCGGTCGGCGAGGTACGCGAGCGCGTCGTCCGCGACCGGCCGGGCGTCGCCGAGGCGGGTCCGCTCGCGGGCCTCGCGCGCGAACGGAATGTTGTCGAGGATGTTCTCCTCCGTCTTGGCCCCGAAGCCGGAGACCTCCCGGATCTCCTCCGCCTCGGCGGCGGTCTCCAGCTCGTCGAGGTCGCTGATCCCGAGCGCGTCGTACAGCGAGCCGACCGTCTTCGGCCCGACGCCCTCCACCGCGGTCAGCCCGGCCATGTCGACGGGCAGCTCCTCGCGGAGCTCGGTTAATTCTCCGATCTCGCCGGTCTCGACGTACTCGACGATCTTCGCGGCGATGGCGTCGCCGACGCGGTCGATCTCGGCGACCGCGTCCTCGCCGTCGGCCGCGAGCCCCTCGATCGGCGCCGGGTGGTCGCGGACATTCTCGGCCGCCCGTCGGTAGGCGGTCGGTTTGTACTCGACGCCCGTCGCCTCGAGGAGGTCGGCGAACTCCTCCAACCGCGTCGCGACCTCGTCGTTCCGGCTCATCACGCGACCGTTCGGCGGGACGGCACTTATACCGCCGGGCGAACGCCCGCGATCGGCGCCGTCCGCGGGCCACATCGACCGGTCGCTTATTCCGACCGAGACCGAACCCGGTAGTATGTCGAGCGACCACGGCGGCGCCGACGGCACGGCGGACCGAAACGTCCTCGGGGGCGAATTGGCCCCCTGCGGCCGCGACCCGACGACCGGCTACCTGCGGGACGGACACTGTCGCGACGTGGACGGCGACGCCGGCGAGCACACGCTCTGTGCGGTCGTCACGGCCGAGTTCCTTCGGTACAGCCGCGACCGCGGCAACGACCTGATCACGCCCCGCCCCGAGTTCGAGTTCCCCGGGCTGGAGCCGGGCGACCGCTGGTGCCTCTGCGTCGGCCGGTGGCTGGAGGCCGCCGAGGCGGGCGTCGCCCCGCCGGTCGTCCTCGAGGCGACGGACGAGTCCGTGCTGCGCGCGGTCGATCCCGACCGACTCCGCGAGCACGAGTTCGACCCGGCGGCGTTCGATCCCGGAACGCTCGACTGAGGTGGGCGCGCGCCGGGGCGGCGTTCGGAGGCGACCCCGGAGGCTTTTTCGCCCCGGCCCGGGACTCCGAGACATGGCCGAGACGGGCGACGCGCCGGACGACAGCGTCCGCGAGCGCGCCGATCGGAGCCGCGTCGCGCTGTGGCTCCTGCTCGACGCCGACCGACGGCTCGTCACGGCCGTCATCCTCTCGCTCGTCTTCCTCGGACTGATGGCGGCCGGGGCCGTCCTGCCCGGCGCCGCCGAGACCCTCCGCGGCGGCGACTCCGTCGACACGCTGTTCCAAGGGCTCCTTACGGCCACGATCACCGGCGTCACGCTCGTGCTCACGCTGAACCAGCTCGTGCTCTCACAGGAGCTCGGCGCCGTCGGCGACCAGCGCGAGCGCATGGACGGCGCGATGGCGTTCCGGGACGACGCGGCGGCCGTCCTCGGCGAGCCGGTCAGCCCCGCCGAGCCGGCGGCGTTCCTCGGCGCGCTCGTCCGGACGGCGAGCGACCGCGCGACCGCCCTCCGCGAGGCCGTCTCCGGGACGACCGACGCGGAGTTGGCCCGGGCGACCGACGACCTGACCGACGCCGTCGCGGAGAACGCTGCCCGGACGACGGACGGGCTCGACGGGGCTCAGTTCGGCGCGTTCGAGGTGATATCGGCGGTCCTCGACTTCAACTACTCGTGGAAGCTGTTCGCGGCCCGGCGGCTCCGCGAGCGCCACGGCGAGGCGCTGAACGAGACCGCGGCGGCGGCGCTCGACGACCTGATTGAGACGCTGCGGCTGTTCGGCCCCGCCCGTGAACACTTCAAGACGCTGTACTTCCAGTGGGAGCTGATCGACCTCTCGCGGCGGATACTCGTGTCCGCCGTCCCGGCGCTGCTGACGGCGGCGGCGATGGTCGCCTTCTTCGACGCCGAGCGCTACGCCGGGTCTATCCTCGGCGTCGAGGCCGTCGCGTTCTGGGTGGCGCTCGCAGCCGCCGTCTCGCTCGTCCCGTTCGCGCTGCTTTTAGCCTACATCCTCCGGATCGCGACGGTGACGAAGCGCACCCTCTCAGTCGGCCCGTTCATCCTGCGCGAGACCGACGGCGAGGCGTGAGCGGCCGTCACTCCCTCGACTCGGTCAGCCAGAGCCCGGCTGCGACGGCCGCCGCGACCCCCATCGACACGGCCAGCAGCGCGAACGCCGGGCGGAACCCGGCGGCGTCGGCCACGACGCCGACCGCGCTCGGCGCGAGCGCGCCGGCCCCCATGAGCAGCGTCCGGACCACGCCGAGGCCGCCGCCGGCGAGCCGCTCGGGGAGCAGCTCCATCAGGTAGGCGCCCCGGACCGGGCGGAAGCCGTGCGACCCGAGGCCGAAGGCGGCGACGACCGCGCCGGCCGCGAGCGCGCTGCCGCCGAGCGCGGGGAGCGAGACGAGGGCGACGAGCGTCGCGGCCGCCAGCCCGAGCGTGGCGACCATCACGGGGAAGCGGCCGACGCGGTCAGAGAGATCGCCGGTGACGAGCTGGACGAGCGTCATCGCGAACACGAGCGAGTACAGCAGGCTCGCCGTCGGGCTCGCGAGCTCGACCGCCTCGGAGAGGTACAGCGGCAGGAACGCGACGAGGCCGTTGTAGGCGAACGAGAAGCCGACCGTCACGAGGACGAACGCCGCGAACCGGGCGTCCCCGAACAGCCGGAGGTAGTCGCGCGCCCCCGGATCGCCGCCGTCGTCGCCCTCGTCCGCCGCCCCCGTCGCCGCCGGGGATCCGGCGAGCCGGACCGCGGCGACGGCCGCGAGCGCGACGGCGAGCGTCCCGGTGAGCAGGAAGGGGGCGCGCCAGTCGGCGCCGGGCAGGCGCGCGAGGACGGCCGCGAGCGCGGGCGGCGCCGAGAGGACGGCGACGACGACCGCGGGCGCGGCGACCCCGCCCATCGCGCCGAGCGTGTCGTGCGCGCCGAGCATCCGCCCGGTGCGAGCGGGGTACACGCGGGCGATCAGCCGCACCGAGACGGTCTTGTGGACGCCCGTCCCCGCGCCGATGACGAGCATCGCGGCCACCAGCGCGGCGAAGGGGGCGTCGACCACCAACGCGAGCGACCCCGCGCCCGCGACGAGCGCGCCGGCGACGATCACCCGTACCGGACCCACCCGGTCCGCGACCGCACCGCTCGGGAACTGTAACAGCGCGTACACGATCATGAAGCCGGTGAACGCGGTCCCGACGGTCGCGTTGCTCACGCCGTAGGCGCCCCGGATCGACTCGAACAGCGGCGGGAAGAGGTACCGGACGAACTTCCCGAGGAACCAGACGAGCGAGACGAGGAGGAGGGCGTCGTACTCGCCGATTCGACGGGAGCGCATCGGGCGTCCTTGCCCGGTCGACGGCATAAAAGGTCTGAAGCGTCGGGCGGCCCGCGGTCGCGCGGCGTGTGGGCTCCCGTCGCCGCGTTGCGTTCTCTGTACTCGTGCCGCGTTACCTGCCGCCGCGATGGCGAACGCCGGCGCGGGCGCTATCCGCCACCGCCGCCGTACGACCCCTTCTGCGCCTCTAGCTCGCCCTCGCGACGGCCGTCGGCCTCGTCGGCGTCCGACGGCGGTTCGGCGTCTCCCGTCGACCGGCGGACCGCGAGCACCCACCCGAGGCCGTACGCCGCCGTCCCGCAGGCGACGCCGCCAGCCGTCCCGAGGGCGGACGCCCCGGCGAGCCCCGAGAGGACGGCCACCGCCGGACCGCCGAGGAGGGCGTATCCGAGGTTGTCGGTCACCACGTCGCGCACGGTCACGCCGGCCTCAACTCGCCCCCGTCAGAAGTGTTTTGTCGTCGCCCCGACCGGGCGGAGCGGACAGCCGCACGGGAACCGCCTCGCGGCGCCGCTCAGAACGGGCCCTTGCCGCCGCCCATCATGTCGCCGAGGCCGCCGCCCTCGCCGCCCATCTTCTTCATCATGCGCTGCATGTCGCCCTCGCCCATCCCTTGGAACTGGCTGATCGTCTGTTCCATCATCGAGTGCTGTTCGAGCAGCTGCCGGACCGTCTCCTCGTCGGTGCCCGAGCCGCGGGCGATACGCTCCGTGCGCGACTGGCCGACGACGCGCGGGTTCTCGAGCTCCTCCTCCGTCATCGAGTCCATGATGCGCTCGAAGCGGCGCATCCGGTCTTGGGTGACGTCCATCGCGTCGTCCGGGAGCTCGTCCATCATCCCGCCGCCGAGCCCCGGGATCATGTCCATCACCTGGTCGAGCGGCCCCATCTTGTTCATCGCGTCCATCTGCCGTTTCATGTCCTTCAGGGTGAACTCGCCCTGAAGCATGTCCTCGGGGTCCCAGTCTTCGTCCTCCTCCTGGGTCTCCTGCATAGCGCGCTCGACGCGCTCGGAGAGCTGCTTCAGGTCGCCCATGCCGAGCAGCCGGGAGATGAACCCCGACGGCTCGAACCGCTCGATGTCCTGGACCGTCTCGCCGGTCCCGAGGAAGGCGATCGAGGAGTCGGTCTCGTTGACCGCGGTCAGCGCGCCCCCGCCCTTCGCGGTCCCGTCGAGCTTGGTGATCACGACGCCCTCGATGCCGATCGACTCCTCGAACTGTCGGGCCTGCTCCTTCGCGCCCTGCCCGATCGCGGCGTCCAAGACGAGCAGCGAGCGGTCGGGGTCGACGACGCCTTCGATCTCCTCGATCTCCGCGATGAGGTCGTCTTCGAGCGCGTGCCGCCCCGCCGTGTCGACGATGTGAACGTCCGCGTCGGCCGTCTCTTCGAGGCCGGTGCGGGCGATGTCGACCGGGTCGTCGTTGTCGGGGTTCCCGTAGAAGTCGACCTCCGCGCGCTCGCACATCTGCTTCGCCTGGTCGTACGCGCCCGGCCGGAAGGTGTCGGTCTGGACGACCGCGGGCCGGAGCCCCTTCTTCGAGAACCACCACGCCATCTTCGCCGCGGAGGTCGTCTTCCCCGACCCCTGGAGGCCGGCGAGGAGGATCGTCTGGTTTTCTAAGGGGAGCTCGGTCGAGTCGCCGACCAACTCGACCATCTCCTCGTAGACGATCTTGAGGACGTGGTCCTTCGCCGTGGTGCCGCCCGGCGGCTCCTCTTCGAGCGCGCGGGACTTGATCGAGTCCGACAGCTCCATCACGAGGGAGACGTCGACGTCGGCGGACAGCAGGGAGCGCTGGATCTCCTTGACGATCTCCTCGACGTCGCTCTCGGAGAGTCGGGACTTCCCCTGGAGCTTGTCGAGGCTGCTCCGCAGGGACGTGCCGAGGTCGTCGAGTACCATTTGCCGGAGCTAGGCGGGCGACGCGGTAAAGCTTTGTTCGTCGGCGGGCGCTGCGAGGAGGCCGCGTCGAGGGCAGCGACTGGGACCTCGACGGGAGAGAGCGGCTTCGAGAGACGGCGGTGTACCGGTCGTCGCGATCGGACGGGACGGGGAGATACAACTGTGCGAGGGGTTCCACCGGGCGGCGGTCGCGTCCGTGTTCGAACTCGACGAGATTACGGTGAACGTCCTGTGTCGCCACGAGGAGCGGCAACGGATCCGGGACCGGATCGCCTCCGATCCGTCCGCGGCCCGGAGTCAAGAACCGCCGATCGAACTCCGCGAACACCCGGACTTGCGGGACCTCTTTCCGGACGAAACCCGGTAATCGATCACGCGGGAGACACGGTCAGCGACGGGAAGTACGTCGAGTAGAACTCCTCGTCGAAGCTGACCAGTCCGTCGCAGTCGACTGCGGCGTGCGCGCCGATGAGGAAATCGGCGGCGACGTGCTGGCGCGGTGAGAGCGACTTGCCGCACGCCTCGCAGTCGACGGACCGCTTCTCACCGCACGCGGGACACTGGATTCCGTCCGGACGGCGGTCCACGTATTCCCGGAACCGCTCGCCCGCGGCGAAGCGCGCCTCGCGTGAGGGTTCGGTCACGTCGACGCTGAAGTCCGCGAGAAAGCGATCGAGGTCGGCGGCCGATGCGAAGCGGCCGTCGGCCGCGAGTTCGGCGTAGACGACGGGCGCGGCAACGACCGCTCCGTCTCGATACGCGCGCCTGAGCGCCGCCCCGCTTGCGTCAGCGCGTTCGTCGTCGTACAGCAGCCCGAGGAACGCGTTCGTGTCGACCGCCGTCGTCACGGGTCGGCACCCGTCGTCCCGCCGTCGGAACCCTCGTCGGTTTCTGGTGGGCCATCGACCTCTCGCGGGTACTCGCCGCGGAGTCGACGCATCCGCTCCGGCATCGTCTGGTTGCTGTCGGCGCTTCCGCGATGCTTCTCGAAGGGGTCGTCGCCGTCTTCTGTGGTCGTCGCCCGCTTCTGGAGCCGATACTCGGATCCGAGGCGCCCTCAGTCGTCAACGAGCCGCGCGCCCGCGGCGTCGATCCGGCAGGCCTCGGGGTCGTAGCCCGCGTCGGAGAGCCCGGTGCCGAGCGCGAAGACGGTGCGGCCGAGCATCGCCATCGCGGCCTCGCCGCCGGCCGCGTCGACCGCGTCGATCGCCTCGGCCACCTCGGGAACGAGGAGATCAGCCTCGCCGGCGAATCCGCGGGCCGCGTCCATCAGCGTCGGGAGCCGCGGGTCCGCCCGAAGCCGGTCGAGCGCGTCCTCGCCGGCCGCCGAGAGGGCGTCCGTGTCGCCGCCGAGTACCTCCTCGGTCGACAGCTCGCCGAACGTGACGTACTCGACGCGCGCGCTCGCCGGCACACCGTCGAGCTCGCCGACGCCCGGCGCGCCGGGTTCGAGCCGGACCGGGACCCCGCCGCGCGCCTGCGCGACCACGTCGCCGAGGCCGGTCCCGCGGTCGACCTCCGCGGCGTGGGCGACGCGGACGAGCTCGTTCTCGGAGCGCCCCCGGTCGAACGCGTCGTTCGCCGCGAGCGCGGCCCCGAGCGCCGCGGCGCCCGAGACGCCGAAGCCCGCGCCGATCGGGAGGTCGGTCTCGACCGCCACGTCGGCGGCGGTCGCGTCCAGTTCGGCGAGCACGTCGTCGACCGCGCCGATCGAACCGACCTCGCCGTCGATGGTCGTCTCCCCAGCGGCGGCGGCGTCCGCCACCGTGTCCCCGTCGTCCGCCGCCGACACTCGGACCGTCACGCCGTCGGTGAGCGTCACGCCCGCGCCGCGCGACCCGGCGACGGTCGGGTCGTCGTCGCGGTGCGCGCTGAAGAAGGCAGTGACGTGACCCGGGACGAACGCGGTCGCCCGCTGGCTGCTCATGTCGCGGCCGACGGCCGGGCGGCGATTAACCGTTGTTATCCGCGACGGGATCCCCGGGGCGTCCGCGCGACGAGAGCGACCGCCCGGCCGCGGTCGCTCGGTGCGACACCGCAGGCCTAAGTACGGGCCGATCGAACCCGGGCCGTATGCGAAGCCAGTTGCGTCCCGTCCTCGCCGCCGTGCTCGCGCTGGTCCTCCCGGGGCTCGGCCACCTCTCGCTGCGCCGGTGGGGCCGGGCGCTGCTGTGGCACCTGACGATCATCGGCGGCGGCGTCGCGCTGTTTGCCCTGTACGACGTCGAACCGGTCGACCCTCTCGCCGACCCCGCGGCGGTGTCGGCCGCGGTCCCCCCGGACGTGGCGCTGCCGATCGCGCTCCTGTCGCTGCTGTCGGCGCTCGATGCGTACCTCGTCGGCCGGACCGTCGTCGCGGAGCGCGAGCGCGCCGCCACCGCCGAGGCGATGCGGCGTCAGGTCGAGCGCGCCGACGGCGACGACGGGGCGGGAGCCGGTCACGCCGCGCCGGTCGCGGCCGTGAGCGGCGGGGACGGCGAGGCCGTCGACGTGACCTGTCCCAACTGCGGCAAGGAGATCGACGCCGACCTCGAATTCTGTCACTGGTGTACCGAGCCGCTCCCGTGGGCAGAGTCGGACTGAGTCGACGGGGCGGTGCGGAGCGCGGCGGTCGTCGGAGACGCGGACCGACCCACCGCTACCGAGGGAGTAATACCGGTCCGGTCCTGGCCTCGTACCGACGGATGACGGGTGAGACGTAGTCGATGATCGAGCAACTCCCGGTCGAGTTCCTCCGGCTCCTCGGCGTCGTCCTCGCCGCCGTGGTCGCCGCGTTCGCCGCGCTGCTACCGGCGTGTGTCGGCCGCGATCGAGTCCGGAGCGTCCTCGCGGACCGCGAACTGCTCCGCGAGCGCGCGCGCAGAATCGCGCCGTACGTCGGCGGATTCGCGCTCGTGCTCGCCGTCAACAAGGGCCTGCTTCGACGGCTGGAAGCGTTCTCGTTCGAGTACGGCTACCGCGCGACGACTGCCATCTACGCTGTGGAGGGCGACCTCGTGGCCGCGATACAGGACGCGATCCCGCGGGCCGCGGTGTACTACTTCGGACCGATATACGTCGTCGGCTACGTCGTGTTGCTCTCGTTCCCGCTCGTGGCGTACGCGTTCGCCCGGAATCTGCGACCGCTGAAGCGACTGATCGCGGCGTACGCGGTCAACTACGCGTTCGCGATCGCCTGCTACGCCGGGGTCGTCGCGTACGGTCCGCGCAGCTACCGCGACGTGCCCGGTGCCGACCAGAGCGCCGCGAGCGTCGAGCCGCTCCTCCTCGACTGGTTCCGCGGCGTGACGCGGCTGACGGCGCGAGTGAACGTCGAGACGAACGTCTTCCCCTCGCTTCACACCGCGCTGTCGGTGACGGTGCTGCTCGCGGCCGTCTTTACCCACGAGGAGTTCCCGCGGTGGACGCCAGTGGCCGCGTTCCTCACCGCGAGCATCGTGGTGGCGACGATGTTCCTCGGGATCCACTGGGCGACCGACGTGGTCGCCGGGACCGCACTCGCCGCCGGCAGCGTCGCGCTCGCGAACCGCGTCGTCGACTGAGCGGCCGCACACGGTCCGCGCACGAGCGCGCGGCGAGCGCTCCCGGCGCCGGTCGTGCCACCACGACGTTTCTCACCGCTGATAACCGAGGCCTAACTATCATATGACCCCGCCGTGAGGATTCGGGTACGGACGCGAACGACGGACGGAAACATGAGTCTGAATCCACGACGATACGACGTACGGGAGCTGCGCCGGATCGCGGACGCGCCGCGAGACGGTGCGGACGGGGCGCCTCGGGAGCGGGCGCTCCGGCGGCCGAACCGGAACCGAGCCGAGCAGGCGGCGCGCTCGGCCGCGTTCACGGAGCTGCTCCAGCGTCAGCGTGGTGCGCGGTTCGACGGCGACGACCCCGCGGATCGGCCGTACCTGACGGCGATCCCGGCGTCGCCCGCGGCGGAACGCGAGATCGGCGAGTGGCTCGGCTACCTCGTCGACGTCGGCGGCCACGTGCGGAGCCGGGACGTGCTGTCCTACTACGGCGAGCTCGACTGGGTCGGCGACGACGCGGTCGCGGCGCTGACGCGCCGGCTGGAGGGGTTCGACGCCCCGACGCGCGACCGGCCGTTCACGCCGGCGGACCACCGGATCAGTCTCGTCTCCATCGTCCGGATCGCTTCGTGTGCGAGTGACCAATGAGCGACGACGAACCCACGGACATCAACGAATCGGACGAATCGGCAGCGGTCGGCGTAAAACTCGGCAGCACCCGAACGGTGCTCGACGTTCCCGACGGGCGGGGCGGACGGGAGCGCCACTCGGTGCTGACCTGTCTGGCGACCTACGAGGACGCCATCACCGGCGAAGAGAAGGTGCTGTTCGGCGAGGAGGCCGCGGTCGAGTACCCTGACCGTGTGCGCTTCATGCTGCGGTCGGGCCTCCCCGAGGACGACGACAGCGTCGCGGACGCAGAGCGCTTCTTCGAGGCCATCGTAGATGCCTACGACGTGCCCGAGGACAGCGCGGTCGTCTACGCGGTGCCGACCATCGACAACGAGGCGGGCGTCGAGAACCTCAAGTCGGTGATCGAGGGCTCCTCCATCGGCCAGGTCGAGACCCGGAGCTACCCCGAGTCGCTGTGCGGGGCGATCCCCGCCTACGGCGACGACCTTGACGCGATCGACGAGGTGTTCGTCTCGGTGAACCTCGGGTCGACGACGATGGAGGCGTGCGCCTACCGGCGCGGCGAGCAGCTCTCGCCGTTCTCGACCGGCTCGGTGACGGGTAACGAGGTCGACCGCCGGATCGTCGCCGCCGTCGAGGAGGAGAGCCAGGGCCGCGTCCACATCGACCGGACGACCGCCCGCGAGTATAAAGAGGAGCACGCGGACGTGTACGACTTCGAGCCGTTCACGGACGTGATCCAGCAGCCGGGCGGCGGAAGCCACGAGTTCACCGTCGACCGGGGCGTCCGCGAGCCGGTCGACCGGTACATCGACGAGGCGGTCGACGTCGTCGCCAACGAGTTCCTCCCGGAGCTCGCGAACGACCACATGAAACCATACCAGCTGGCGCTCGGGCGCCCCCTCGCCGCAACCGGCGGCATGGCGTGTATCCCCGGGCTCACCGAGGAGTTCGAGAAGCGCCTCGCCGAGGAGCTCGACCGCGACGTTGAGGTCGTCTCCCCCGACAGCCCCGCGACCGCGGCCGCGGAGGGCGCGGCGCGGATCGCGGAACGGCTGGTCTGAGCGGCGAACCTCCCGTCCCGAACCCTTCCTTACTCCAACGCAGCCCGCAGCGCCGCGTTCATCGCGTCGACCGGCGCGTCCTCGGCGGTCCAGATCTCGAACGCCTCGACGCCCTGATACAGCAGCATCCACGCGCCGTCGACGGTCGTCGCGCCCGCGGCGGCGGCCTCCCGCAGCAGCCGCGTCTCGACGGGCGCGTACACCGCGTCGAGGACCGCGAGGTCGCCGTGGAGGTGTTCCGCGGGGACGGGGGTCTCGTCGGGCGCTTCCATTCCGACGCTCGTCGCGTTGACCAGGAGGTCCGCGGCGGCGACGCGCTCACCGAGGTCGTCGAGGCCGCCGCCGGTCGCGTCCGGAACCGCGTCGGCCAGCTCGACGGCCCGCTCCGCGGTGCGGTTCGCGACGTGGACCGTCGCGCCCGCGTCGGCCAGCGCGAACGCGGCCGCCCGTCCCGCGCCGCCCGCCCCGACGACGAGCGCGTCTCGCCCGTCGACCGCCACGTCGTGGTGCGCGAGCGCCCGGGTCACCCCGGCGGCGTCCGTGTTGTGGCCGCGCGGCCGGTCGGCCTCGCCGGCCCGGACCGGCCCGTAGTCGACCGTGTTGACCGCGCCGATGCGCGCGGCGAGCGGGGCGGCGTCGACCGCGTCGAGGGCGTCGCGCTTGAACGGCACCGTGACGTTGAGCCCCGCCACTCCGAGGTCGGCCGCGCCCGTGATCGCCGCGGCCGCGGCGTCGGCGTCCGGCTCGAAGGTGACGTACCGCGCGTCGAGGCCGAGCGCCTCGTAGCCCGCCTCGTGTAGCGGCGGCGACAGCGAGTGCCCGACCGGGTTCCCGATCAGTCCGTAAACGTCCATGCCCGCCCCCGCGGCCGCGACCGACAAAAGGCGGTCGGTCGGACGACGCGTCCGCGGTCTACCCGTGCCCTCGCGGCTGAACGTCTCGTCCGGCCGTCTACTCGCGCTGCCCCTCGGCGTCCCGGTCCGCGTCGATGACGTCTTCGAGGGTCTCGGTGCCGACGTCGCTGGCGACCTTGACGCCGACGAGCGACACGACGATTCCGCCGACGATGAACGCCGCCAGCTGCTGGACCGGGGTCATCGCCATCCCGTACGCCGACAGCGGCTGCCGGATCGCCTCCTGGGCGAGGAAGTAGCCCGCGAACCCGCGGACGACGAGGGCCACCGCGGCGATGACGAACGGGAGGTTGAGGTACGGCGTCCGGATCCCCTCGTCGCGGATCAGCTCATCGAGCAGCCGCCCGACGGCCGCGGTCACGCCGGCGACCGCGAACCACGGGACCGCGACGAAGGTAAACTCCACGACCTCGACGAGCCGGGGCGATCCGGGGGCCAGCTCCGAGGCGGCGAGGAAGCCGAAGAAGCCGCCGACCAGCGCGAGCCCCCCGGCGACGACGTACGTCACGACCGACACCTGTCCGGCGTACAGCGCCTCGCGGACGCGCTCGGGCATTCCCGCCATCAGCCGGTCGATCGCGAGCCCCTTGTACAGCAGCGCGGCGCCGAGCAGCCCGGCGACGCCCGCGACCGCTTCGCCCGCGGAGAACCAGGCGAACAGCGCGGGCACGAGGAGCAGCGCGACCCCGACGGGGACCAACACCGTCGACCGCAGCTGTTCGTCGGCGAGGAACTGCTTGAGGAGGTAGTAGGTGGACTCGATGTCGCGGGCCTGCCGGACGACGACGCGGTCGACGGAGTCGACGGGGACTCGCGACTCCACGACCGGGAGGACGCGCTCGTCCTCGGCGGAGTCGACGACGACGATCGCGGCCCGCGGGTCGTACCGCTCCACGAGGTCGTCGAGCTGGGAGGCGATAGAGCGGTCGGCGCCGACCGCCGTGTCGCTCTCGGCGGAGACGACCGCCACCACCGACTCCTCGCGTTCGTCCCTGAGGTCGCGCGCGACGCGAAGCGACTCCAGCAGGCAGTTCACGCTGGCGTCCTCGGGGTCGTCCAGCCCGGCGTCCGTGACCAGCGACCGGACGGCCTCCCAGCCGGCGACCGGCATCGGGACGTTGGTGGCGCGGCCGATCGCCCCGGAGCGATCGACGCAGATGACCAGCGTCGTCACGTGTCGACTCACACCGCGACCGGACAAAAATCCTCCCCGTCGCTAGCGGAACTCCACGTCGATGTCGCCGCCGTCGTCGACGAAGGCGTCCGCGACGCCGCTCCCGGCGGCGAACGCGACCCGCTCGGCGCCGATACCGAGCCGCTCCGCCAGTCCGCGCTCCGGCGTGAACTCGCGCACTTCCGGCTCCGCGCCGATCAGCTCCGCGAGCCGGTCCTCCACGTCGTCCTCGGTCCCGAGCTCGTCGACGAGCCCGATCTCCGCGGCGTCGTCGCCGAGGTACACGCGCGCCTCGGTCTCCCGGATCTCTTCGGGGTCCATGTCGCGCCCCTCGCTCACGGTCTCGACGAACTGCTCGTAGTAGCCGTCGATGATCCCTTGGAGGTACTCGCGTTCCTCCTCCTCGATCTCCTTCAGCGGGACGCCGGCGTCCTTGTACTCCCCAGCGGTGAACTGCTCGTAGGAGATCCCCAGCTTGTCGGCGAGCCCCTTCGCGTTCGGTCGGGAGCCGACGACGCCGATGGAGCCGACGAGGCTGGCGTCGCGTGCCCACAGCTCGTCGCAGCCGCTCGCGATCCAGTACCCCCCGGAGGCGCAGGTGTCGGTCGCGTACGCCACGGTCGGCCCGTCGAAGGCGGCGGCGGCCCGCCGGATGTCGTCGCTCGGGACGACCTCGCCGCCGGGCGTGTTGAGCTCGACGAGCAGCGCCTCCACGTCCTCGTCGTCGTCGGCCGCCTCGATCTGCTCGACCACGTCGTCGGCGGTCGCGCCGCCGGGGCCCGAAAGCGGCGAGGGTCGCCCCTGACTTCGCCTGATCGGCCCCGACACGGTCACCTTCGCGGCGTTGTACTCGTCGGCGTCACCGAACCGCCCGCCGGTGAGCCGCGAGAGCACCGCTCGGCCCGCGATCGTCGTCGCCGCGCCCACCGCGGCGGCCGCGAGCAATCCCTTCCGTCCGTTCGCCGGCGCGTCGTCCATACCGTCGGTTGGGCGTGGGACCGTTTATATATACTGTCGCCGGCCGACGCGCGTCGCGGAGCTACCGCGGCACAGCGCCGTACCTCCCAACGGGCCGACCCGCGCCCGCCAAGGGCCGAATTTTTGTACCCCTGCGTCGATGAACGCCACAGGAATGGGAGGGAACGAGGACGACGACGCGTTCGTTCGGTATGGCATCGACGACAGACCACCGCTCGGGAGGTCGCTTCTGCTGGGCGCGCAACACTACCTCACGATGGTCGGGGCGAACATCGCCGTGCCCCTCATCCTCGCCGGCGCGATGGGCATGCCGGAGTCGGTCATCCCCCGCTTCGTCGGCACGTTCTTCGTCGTGTCGGGGATCGCGACGCTCGCGCAGACGACGTTCGGCAACCGCTACCCGATCGTTCAGGGCGCGCCGTTCTCGATGCTCGCGCCCGCGCTCGCGGTCATCGGCGTCGTGACGGCGAACCCGCCGGCCGGCATCGAGGCTTGGCGGGCCGCCCTGTTACAGCTTCAGGGCGCGATCATCGTCGCCGCGCTCGCCGAGGTCGCGGTCGGCTACTTCGGCCTCGTCGGTCGACTGCGGAAGGGTCTCTCGCCGGTCGTCATCGTCCCGGTTATCGTCCTCATCGGTCTCTCCCTGTTCAACGCCCCCGAGATCACCGCGGCCGATCAGAACTGGTGGCTCGTCGGCCTGACGCTGGTCGCCATCGTCCTGTTCTCGCAGTACCTCGGCGCGCGGTCCAAGCTGTTCCAGCTGTTTCCGGTTCTCCTCGGCATCGTCGTCGCGTGGGTACTCGCGGCGTCCCTCTCGGTCCTCGGCGTCTTCGGACCGGAGACGCCGGGTTACGTCGACTTGGCGAGCGTCGCTGCCGCCGACCCAGTTCACCTCATCTACCCGCTTCAGTGGGGCGTGCCGAGCGTCACGCCGGCGTTCGTCATCGGGATGCTCGCCGGCGTCGCCGCCTCGATCGTCGAGTCCATCGGCGATTACCACGCCGTCGCCCGGCTCTCCGGCATGGGCGCCCCCAGCAGCGAGCGGATGACGCACGGGATCGGGATGGAGGGGCTGATGAACGTCTTCTCCGGGGTGATGGGGACCGGCGGGTCGACCTCGTACTCCGAGAACGTCGGCGCCATCGGTCTCACCGGCGTGGCCTCGCGGTACGTCGTCCAGATCGGCGCCGCGCTCATGATCCTCGTCGGGTTCGTCGGCTACTTCGGCCAGCTCGTCGCCACCGTCCCGAGCCCGATCATCGGCGGACTCTACATCGCCATGTTCGCCCAGATCGTCGGCGTCGGGCTCTCGAACCTCAAGTACGTCGACCTCGACTCCTCGCGCAACATCTTCGTCGTCGGTATCGCGATGTTCACCGGACTGGCCGTCCCGGAGTACATGCGGAGCGTCGGGGGCGTGGACGCCCTCCAGCAGGGGCTGGCCGAGGTCTTCCTGTTCGGCCCGCTCCTCGGGGCCGACGTGGTCGCGAACACGGTCTACGTCATCGGGTCGACGGGGATGGCGGTCGGCGGGGTCGTGGCGTTCCTCCTCGACAACTCGATCCCGGGAACGGCCGCGGAGCGGGGCCTCACCGCGTGGGAGGACGCGACCGAGGCGGACGCGGAGTTCACATCTGCGTACGACCGCTTCGTCGCCGAGGACGAGCCGACGCGCACCGACTGAACGGCGTCGAGCCGAGCCGTTCGGTCGGGATCGCCAATCCTCGGCGGACCCCCGACGACCTGCGCGTGGCGGGCGACGGACCCGTCGCTCGGCGCGTCGCAGAAGAACCGCAGAAAGGTCGCGTCGCCCGGCTTACAGGAGGCCGGTCTTCTGGAGCTTCATCAGGTCCTCGGTGTCGAGCGTCTCGCCCTCCTTGAACTTCTGATAGATCTCCTCGGCCTCTTCCTTCTCCTCTTCGCGCTTCTCGGCGCGCTCGTCCTCCCGCTCTTCTTCCTCCTTCTTGTCGAGCTCGCGCAGGCGCTTCTGGACGCGGACAAAGTCCTCGTGGTGGCGGTCGGCCGCCTCCTGGGCCTCAACGAACAGCTCGTGCATCTCGTCGGCCTCGTCGCGGATGTCGTCGGCCTCGCGGTAGGCCTCGATCATCTGGTTGTGGTGTTCCTGGGCCTTGTCCGCGAGCTCCGTCACCTTCTGGTGGTGCTGGGACGCCTCGGAGCGGACCTCCTCGGCCTCCTCGACGAGGTCGTCGAGCTCGCTCGTGTCGTCGACCTTCTCTTTCTTCTCGGCGAGCTTCTCGCGTTTGTCGTCGATCTTCTCGATGAGCTCGCGCTCGTCTTCGGCGTCGAGCACTTCGGTCTGCTGGCGGAACTCGAGGTCCTCGATCTCCTCTTCGAGCTCCTCGATGGACTTACCGGAGCCGAGTTCGAGGTCCTGTTTGAGCTCCTCGACCTCGTCGAACAGCTCGTTGGCCTCGGCGTTGAGCTCGTTGCGCTTGTCCTTGTGCTCCTGGACCTGCTCGTTGAGCTCGTCGCGCTGTTCGCGGTGTTCCTGGGCCTCGTCGACCTTCTCTCGCGTCTTCGCGTTGAGGTCGTCGCGCTTGGAGGCGCGCTCGGACGCCATCTGGTTCAGCTCGTTGCGTCGGTCTCGCAGCTGCCCGGCGCGTTTGATGAGCTGCCCCTTGGAGCCGTTGTCCAAGTCGTCCTCAGAAAGGTCCACGTTGTCCGCCTCGTCCATCGGTTCCACGTCGTACTGCTCGATGACTTCTTCTTTCGTTACCATTTGTTATCTCTCCATCACCGCTCCGGCGATAGCGGACGCTCGCTGTGGTGCGTCGGGCCGTCTGCAAGAACTCCCGTTCATTTCAGCGTGCGATTCCACCAGCGCCAGAGGCGTTCTGGTACCCGCAACTACCTGCGGACGGCATATAAATACTTCGGTGATTTTCGTGTACACCGGTGGCACGGCGCGTGTACTCCGCGATTTCGTGGTTACCGTTCACACGCCCCGGGCCGCGTCCCCCTGCTCACGACTCGCCTCGCGTCCCCCTGCTCACGACTCGCCGCCGCCACCGCCGACCTCGTACGAGAGGACGGTCCCGTCGTCGAACCGCTCCGTCTCCGCGAGCGTCAGGTCGGGGAACTCCTCGGTGAACCCGGCCCCGTCCGCCAACGTCGGCGCGTCGCGGCCGCCGATCACGAACGAGCCGACGTAGACGTGGAGTTCGTCGACGAGGCCGGCCTCGAAACACGAGAAGATCACCTCGCCGCCCCCCTCGACCATCAGCCGGTCGACACCGCGGTCCGCGAGCTTCTCGAACCCCTCGGCGACGTCGACGCGCTCCTCGCCGGCCACGATCACCTCCGCGCCGGCGTCGGCGAGCGCCGCTCGACGGTCGCGGTCGGTCGCGGCAGAGACGAGGAGATACGTCGTCGCCGCGTCGTCGAGGACCCGAGCGTCCGTCGGCGTCCGTCCGGTCGAGTCCACCACGACGCGCGCGGGGTCGCCCGGTCGCCCGTTCTGGAGCCGCCCCACGCGACGGTCCTCCTCGTCGAGGGTGAGGTGCGGATCGTCCGCGAGGACGGTGCCGACGCCCACGAGCACCGCGTCCGCGGCCGCCCTGACCCGGTCGACCCGGTCGAAGTCTTCCGGGCCGGAGATCCGGAGCTGTTCCCGGCGGCGGGTGGCGAGCTTCCCGTCGACGCTCTGGGCCGCGTTGACGACCACGTGCATACCGGAGGGTCGGCCGGCGGCGGAATGGTCGTTTCGGTCCCGGGGGGTCGCTCGTCCGAAGGTATATCGGTCGCGACGCCGAAACGACGGTGATGCGGACCTCGACGCTCTTAATACTGGTCGGCGCGCTCCTGTTCGTTCTCCCGCTCCCGGGGACGTTCGTTCTCGGCGCGCTGGTCGTCCTCGCCGGCCTCGTCGCTCGCCTGTTCGGGCTCTGAGGCGACACGGTTTCCCCGGCGCCGGCCGAGCGCCTACCCGTGTCCGACCCAACCGCCCACCACGTCGGGATCACCGTCGCCAACTTGGACCGCGCCGTCGACTTCTACGCCGAGACGTTCGGCCTCGACCTCGTCGCCGAGTTCGCGGTCGGCGGCGACGCCTTCGCCGAGGCGGTCGCCGTCGAGGACGCGTCGGCCGAGTTCGCCCACCTCGACGCCGGCGGCTCGATAGTCGAGCTCGTCGAATACGAGCCGGTCGGCGAGGAGAGCCCCGACCCGCCGGAGCTGAACCGTCCCGGGGCGACGCACCTCGGCCTCTCCGTCGACGACGTGGAGGCGTTCTACGACGGCCTCGCGGACGACGTGGAGACGCTGAGCCCGCCTCGGACCACCGAGAGCGGGACCACCGTCCTGTTCGTCAGGGACCCCGAGGGGAACCTGATAGAAGTGCTCGACGCCTGAGCGGCGCTGCGCCGGCCGGTCCGTCGCCTCACTTCACCTTCGTGCCCGGTCCGGCGCCCTCGTAGGTGGTGAGGAGGTCGGCCTCCTCGCCGGCCGCGAGGACCATCCCGTTGGACTCGACGCCGAACAGCTCCGCCTTCTCCATGTTCGCGAGCACGATCACCTTCGTGTCGGGCAGGTCGTCGACGTCGTGGAGCTGCTTGAGCCCCGCAACGATCGTCCGGGTCTCCGCGCCGAGGTCGACGGTGAGCTTCAGCAGGTCGTCGGCGCCGTCGATCCCGACCGCGTCCTCGATCCGCCCGACGCGGATGTCCAGTTCCTGGAAGTCGTCGAAGCTGATGCGGTCGTCGCTGAGGGGTTCGATGTCGGTCATGTCGGTGTCGTCGGCGTCGGCTTCGTCGGCGTTCGCGTCGGTTCCGTCGTCGTCGGTCGCGTCCGCGCCGTCGTCGCGCTCCTCGTCGCCGTCGTCCGCTTCCGCCTCGGCGACGCGCGCTTCGAGCTTCTCGTTGAGCGCCTCGACGCGCTCGTCTTCGATCTGTTCGAACAGCTCGGTCGGCTCGCTCAGGTCGCCCGCCGGGCCCTCCCGTGCCGCCTCGACGGTGGTCTCGTGGACGGAGCCGGGCTCGCCGAGCTGCTCCCAGAGTCGTTCGCTCTTCTCGGGGCCCAGCGGCTCGAAGAGGACCCCGATCGCCTTCGCGAGCGCGACGCAGTCGTAGATGACCTGCTCCGCCTCGTCGGGGGCCTCGTCGACGAGCTTCCACGGCTCGTTGCGCTGGATGTACTCGTTACCGTACCGCGCGAGGTCGGTGACCGCGTCGCCCAGCGCCCGCACGGAGTAGTCGTTGACCGCGGCGGCCACGTCGTCGACCGCCTCGTCGATCCGCGCCGCCACGTCGTCGCTCGGGGCGTCGGCGTCGGGGCCGCCCTCGAAGTTGCGGTGGGCGAACAGCAGCGAGCGGTAGAGGAAGTTGCCGACGGTCCCCACGAGCTCGGTGTTGACGCGCTCGGCGAACTTCTCCCACGAGAAGTCCACGTCCTGCTGGAACCCGCCGTTGGTGGCGAGGTAGTAGCGCAGCGGGTCCGGGTGGAACCCCTCGTCGAGGTACTCGTCGGCCCAGACCGCGCGGTCGCGGCTGGTCGAGAACCCCTTCCCGTCGAGGGTGACGAACCCGCTCGCCATCACCGCGCGCGGCTCCGCGTGGTCGGTCGCCTCCAGTATCGCGGGCCAGAATATCGTGTGGTGCTGGATGATGTCGCGGCCGATCACGTGGACGATCTCGCCGCCCTCGGGGTGGTCGTCGCTGGCGCCCTCCTTCCAGGCCGCCTCCCAGTCGAACGCGTCCGCGCCGACGCGCTCGGAGTACTGCTTCGTCGAGGAAATGTACTCGATCGGGGCGTCGACCCAGACGTAGAGGACGAGGTCCTGCGGGTTCCCGCCGGGCAGGTCGATCCCCCAGTCCATGTCGCGGGTAATACACCAGTCCTGGAGCCCCTGCTCGATCCACTCGCGAGGCTGGTTGCGGGCGTTCGAGGTGCCCTCCAGCCGGTCGAGAAAGTCGGAGAGGTAGTCGGCGAACTCGGAGACCGCGAAGAACTGGTGGGTGCGCTCGCGGTACTCCGCCGGGTTGCCGGTGATCGTCGACTCGGGGTCCTCGACCTCGCCGGGTTCGAGGTGGCGCTGGCACCCCTCGTCGCACTCGTCGCCGCGGGCGTGCGCGCCGCAGTAGGGGCAGGTCCCCTCGACGTAGCGGTCCGGGAGGTACTGGTCGTCGACGGGGTCGTACGCGACCATGATCTCCTTCTCGTAGAGGTGGCCCGCCTCGTCGAGGTCGCGGACGAGCTCCTGAGTCACCGCCGTGTTCGTCTCGTCGTGGGTGTGGCCGTAGTTGTCGAACTCGACGTTGAACTTCGGGAACGTCTCCGCGTAGCGCTCGTGCCAGTCGAGCGCGAACGCCTCCGGGGAGACGCCCTCCTGCTCGGCGTTGACCGCGACCGGCGTGCCGTGCATGTCGGAGCCGGAGACGAACGCGGTCTCCTGCCCGAGTCGTTCGAGCGCGCGGCTGTACACGTCGCCGCCGACGTAGGTGCGGAGGTGACCGATGTGGAGGTCGCCGTTGGCGTACGGCAGCCCACAGGTCACCACCGCCGGGTCGGCCGTGGGGAAGTCGTCGTGGCTCATGTGGTGTGTGTATGTCGTATGTCGGTCGATCGGGTCTAAAGCCCGCTGGTTCTGGCCCGTCGCGGCCGGCTCGGGAACTGGTCACACCGCGGCCGGGTCGACGGTCCGGGCGCTGCGGAAGGGCGGCGGGATTCGCCGCCACGCCGGCGTCGGCCGCGCTACCGGCCGTCGCCGCCGCGACGGGTCCGCCCGCCGCTAGAAGGAGCGCGTCCGCATCCCGGACCGCCGTGTCCGTGTCACGCCCGTGAATTTGGACGGTCCGGTCTAAAACCCGTCGCCCGTGACGGGGTCACGGTCGGTCGCGGACGACCTGCCCCGCGTCACAGCAGGCCGCGGACGATCCGCGCCGCCTCGGCAGCGGTCGGCGCGAGGACGTACACGATCGGCTCGACGCCGACCGCGCCGGTCTGGTACGCCACGAGCGTCTCCGCTTCGTCGCCCGCCGGACGGTCGGCCTCCCGGACCGCGTCGGCGACCGCCTCGCGGGTCTCGCGCTCGGCGTCGAACTCGACGGTCAGGTGCGACTCGCCGAGCGCCGCGACCGTCTCCGGGTCGTACCGGAGGTTCACCGCGCCCCGGACGCCGGATCCGGCCTCGCGCGCCGCGAGCAGCACCGTCGCGACGTGTTCGCTCACGCCGAACTCCGGCTCGCCGGGGACCATCGCGCGGCCCTTCACATCGACGAGCCGGCCCGGGACCGCGGCCACGTCGTCGACCGTGGCGGCGTCGTCGGTACACTCGGCGACGTTCGCGCCGACGTTCGGGATGAGCCCGGCGAAGCCGGAGGCGTTCGTCAGGGTGCGGAGCCCGCGCCGGACCGAGGTGAGGACGCGCTCGCGCTCGCGGAGCCCGCTGTCCGGGTCGTGGACCGAGAACTCCACGTCGGCGTCGGCGAGCCCCGGCATCGCCGCCTCGTGGAGGTCGGCGAGCAGGTCGCCCTCCTCCAGCTGGCGGATCAGCACCTCGATTTCGACGAGCGCGGCCACGGGCGTGAGGTCGCCGCTCGCGAGCCCCTCGCCGACGCGCTCGACGAGGTCGCGCACGCGCTCGTCCGCGACGATGTCTTCGTGCCTGGCCACGTCGCCGGCGGCGTACTTCGAGACCGCCGACTGCGAGATGCCGAGGGCGTCGGCGACCTCGCTCTGGGTGAACCCGCGGTCGCGGAGGTCCTCCGCGAGCATCGAGCGGACGGTCGGCAGGAACTCGTCGACGACGACCTCCTCGATGAACCTCATCGCCCGTCACCTCCGGCCGCTTCATCGGTGCGGCTATCGTTGGCGAACTCCGGATCGTCGCCGATCCGCGACGCCTGCGGGCCGTCCTGTCCTTGGTACTTCGAGCCCCGCTCGGCGCCGTACGGCCGGTCCGCGGGCCGCTTCAGCTCGGTGAAGGTGAGCTGCGAGACGCGCATGCCGGGCGAGAGCGCCACGGGGGCGGTCCCGAGGTTCGAGAGTTCGAGGGTAATCTGGCCCTCGTAGCCGGGGTCGCACAGCCCAGCGGTGGCGTGGACGACGATGGCGAGTCGCCCGAGCGAAGAGCGCCCCTCGACGTGCGCGACGAGGTCGTCCGGAATCCTGACCCGCTCGGCGGTCGTCCCGAGGACGAAGTCGCCGGGGTGGAGGATGAACTCGTCGCCCTCGGCGACGGTCGTCTCGGTGACGTACTCGCTCACCTCGCCGGCGTCTGTCGGGTGGATACAGGGGATGTTGGTGCGCTGGAACTCCAGGAACCGCTCGCCGAGCCGCAGGTCCACGCTGGCGGGCTGGACCTGCTGGTCGACGTCGTCGAGCGGCTCGATCGCGAGGTCGCCCTCGGCGAGCCGGTCGAGGATGTCTGCGTCGGACAGGATCATACCGAGAGGGGGAGCGCCGGCGGCTTAAAAACTCCCGAATCGGCGGCTCCGAGCGCTCGAACCGACGCCCGGGGCCGACCGCTCTGGGAGCGCTCAGACTGCCGCGATCAGGAGGACGATCGCGGCGAAGAACGTCGCCACCCCCGCCGCGGGGCCGCGGTCGAGGTCGTGTACGGCCGCCAGCCCGCCGACGACCACGACCCACTGGATCGCGATCGCTACCGCGGACGCGACCAGCAGCGGCCCCGTCGCGCTCGTGATCGCGGCGACGAGGTCCGTCGTGAGCGCCTCGAACGACGACCCCGCGGGCGCCGCGTTCGAGAGCGTGTACCAGATCGCGACGATCCCGGCGCCGAGCCGGAGCAGTTCAGCCCCGATCGCCCACCCGGCGATCACGAAGGAGTCGCCGACGGAGCCGGAGCCGCCCGCGACGAGCGCCCCGACGTGGAGCGCGAGCGCGAACGCGACCCACCAGATCGGGACGCCGAGCAGCCCGTAGTGGATGTAGCCGTTCGCGGCGTCGCTCAGTTCCTCGCCCGCGTCGACCTCGATTTGCTTCGGCTCGTCACACTCCTCTGCGAACGCGGAGTCGGGGTCGTCGCCGAAGGTCTCGCAGGTCGACTCCGAGGGGCGATCCGGGTTGTCGACCGTGATCTGCTGGTCGACCGTCGCGTCGAAGACCGCCCCGAGCGCGATGATCCCGACGCTGGTGCCGATCGTGACGACGACCAGCATCGCGACCGCGACGGTCCCGGCGCGGGGAGAGTCGACCGCGTCGCGGACGCGGTCGAGGACGCTACCGATCGGACTCGTGAGGACGGCGAGCGGGGAGGGCACGCCCAAGCGATCCGGGGCGACACACAAGTGCTTTTTCGGTCGAACGCGCCGCCGCCGACCGCGTCACTCCCGTTCGAGTTCGGCCTCCGGGTCGGCGCCCTCTTCGGCCGCGTCCGCCTCCCGCTCGGCCTCGCTCGCCGCGGCCTTCCGCGCGCGGTCGGCCGCCAGCTCGCGGTCGATGTCGTCCTCGACGTACCCCATCGACTCCACGGTGACGACGTTCCCCCCGCCGGGGTCGACCACCATCACCTCCTCGCCCTCGTCTATCGTCCCCTCCATCGACCGGGCGGAGTAGTGTGGGTTGAACCCGCCGCCGGCGAGTTTCACCTCGCCGCCCGTGGGCGTCACGCGCTCCGTGACGGTTCCGGTCTTCCCCTTCAGGGAGTCGCTGTCGCTGGTCTGCTGTTGCCCCTTCCCGCCGTAGAAGTCGAACTCGTGGTAGGCGTAGAAGGCGGCCGCACCGAACACGAGCGTCAGCAGCGCCATGAACAGGGTGAGGAGGGCGCCGGCGACGCCGAGCGAGGTCAGCGCCAGCCCGCCGAGCCCGGCACCGATGAGCGCGATGCCGACGACGATGAAGTTCGCCCCCGGCGCGAGCGCCTCCGCCATCGAGAGCAGCAGCCCCGCGGTCAACAGCAGGAGGGGGAGGGTGTCCGGCGAGAGGAGTCCGGACTGTGCCAGCGCGTTCATGTTCGGTCCTACGGCCGCGGCCTGATAAGTGGTGGTGCGCGCGGTCGCGCGGCGTCCGACGAGCCGTTGACGCTCTCCCCTCGGGCCGTCTCGCCGCTCGTCGCTCGGACGCTCTCGACGCTCCTCGTCCGGTCTCCCCGCGGCGTCCGACTCAGAGTCCGACCACTAAGGTGCCGACGGTGAGGGCGACGCCGAGGACGACGAACGCCGCGTGTTCGAGGGTGATGTCGCCCGGCTCGATCGGTTCGTCCGCCGGGGTGGCGGTGTCCTCGGTGACCCCGTCCGGCCCCACGTCGTCGACCGAGAAGCGCCACTCGGTCCCGCCGTCCGGGCCCTTCTCGCCCGCGTCGTTGGCTCGGCTCCGATCGCCGGTGACGGCGTCGTCGCCGGCCTCGACGGCCGAGTCTCCGTCGCGGGCACCGTCGCCGGATTCGTCGCTCATACGACCTCGTACGCGACTCCGTAATAAATGGCTGGCGGGCGCGTCGGTCCCGGACCGAGCGCGGCGGTCGCGTCGCGGGCGTCGCCGGTACTTACCGCTCGCGGGCCGCGCGGAGCACGTCGCCGTCGTAGACGACGCCGCGCTCGCCGTCGACGGTCACCGTGGTCCCGTCGGCGACCGACTCGGGGAGGGCGGCGCCGGAGACCATCGGGACGCCCAGCTCGCGGGCGACGACGGCGGGGTAGCCGGTCATCCCCTCGCGGGCGTCGACGATGCCGGCGATCCGGTCGAGGTCGCCGCCGAACTCCCCGTTGAACTCGGGCCCCAGCGCGACCACGGAGTCCTCGGGGAGTGCGTCGAGGTCGCCGTCCTCGGTCCGGTGGACCGGGGCGGCCACGCGGCCGGCCACGGCCCCTTTCCCGGTCACGAGCGTCTCCGCGGCGACGTGGACCTTCAGGGTGTTCGTCGTGTTCGTCCCCTCCAACTCGGTGAGCATCCCGGAGAGGACCACGAGGGTGTCGCCGGACGCCGCGCCGCCGCGGTCGAGCGCGGCGTCGACCGCGTTGTCGAGGATCGACTCCATGTCGTTGGCGTACTCGGTCAACACCGGTCGGACTCCCCACGAGAGGGCGAGCTGTCGGCGGATCCGGTCGTTCGGCGTCGTCGCGACGACCGGGACGCCCGGGCGGAACATCGCGGTCTTTCGCGCCGTGAAGCCCGACTCGGAGACCGCGACCACCGTGGAGGCGCCGATGTCGCGCGCGAGGTAGCGCGCCGACCGCGCCAGCGCCTCCGTCCGGGAGCCCTCCTCGGCGGTCGGGACGCGCTGCTCGCGCGTCTCGGCGTACTCGTCGCTAGACTCGACCTGCCGGATGATCCGGTCCATCGTGTCGACGACGTTGATCGGGTCCTCGCCGACCGCGGTCTCGCCGGAGAGCATCACGGCGTCGGTGCCGTCGAGGACGGCGTTCGCCACGTCGGAGGCCTCCGCGCGGGTCGGCCGCCGCGAGGAGACCATCGAGTCGAGCATCTCCGTCGCGGTGATGACGGGGACGCCCTTGTTGACGCAGGTCCGGATGATCCGCTTCTGGATCACGGGCACGTCCTCAAGCGGGCACTCGACGCCGAGGTCGCCGCGGGCGACCATCACGCCGTCGGCGGCGTCGACGATCCCCTCCAGGTTCTCGACCGCCCCGGCGCGTTCGATCTTCGCGACGATCGGGATGTCGTCGCCGCCGCGCGCCTCCAGCTCGTCGGCGATCCGGTACACGTCGTCCGCGTCGCGCACGAACGAGGCCGCCACGAAGTCGGCGTTCGTCCGGGCCGCGAGGTCGAGTTCGGCCTCGTCTTCCGGAGTGATCAGGTCCACGTCGATGGCGACGCCCGGCAGGTTCACGCCCTTCCGGGAGCCGAGCTTGCCGCCCGAGACGACCGTCGCGACCACGGACTCGCCGTCGACGCGCTCGACGCGGCACTCGATCCGGCCGTCGTCGAGGAGGATCGTGTCGCCCGGCTCGGCGGCCCCGATCGAGTGGGTGAGCCCGACGCGCTCGGGCGTCGCGTCGTCGCCTTCGAGGAAGCTCACTTCCGAGCCCTCGGCGAGCGCGATCGGGTCGTCGATCTCGGCGGTGCGGACCTCCGGCCCCTTCAGGTCGACCATCACCGCGAGCGGGTCGTCGATCTCGTCGTCGACGGCGCGGGCGCGCTCGATCACCGTCTCCCGGTGGTCGGTCGTCCCGTGGCTGGCGTTGAGTCGGACGACGGACATCCCCGCGTCGGCGAGGCCGCGGATCGTGTCCCGGTCGTCCGAGGCGGGACCGATCGTACAGACAATCTTGGCGTTTCGCATACCGCCGGGTTCGGCGTAGCGGCTGAAAAAGGCACCCGGTTGAGTCGCTCCCGAGTGAACGTTCGTGAAGAACGGTCCCTCGCGGGTCCCGGACACGGAGCCCGCGACCGGGGCTCTGCCGGCGCTCGCGGTCGCTCCGCAGTCGAGTACGTATCGCCGAGCGATCGGAACGGTGGAGGGTCGGTCGCCGCAGCGTCAGCGGTGACGGATTTTCAGTCGTCGGCGGGCGCGGGCGCGCTACCGGTCGACAGCGACACCTCGGGCGCGTCGACGCCGAGCTCGTCGAGCGCGGACTGCGCGGCGCGCTTGCCGGAGACGAGCATCGCGCCGAACGTCGGGCCCATCCGCGGGAGGCCGTGGGCGGTCGCGACCGCCATCCCGGAGGCGATCAGGCCGTCGTGGACGACGCCGGTGTGCTCGACGACCGCGTCCTCGCTCTCGCCGACCCACATCGAGTCGTGGCCGGGCGAGTCGTGGCCGGGCGCGCCGTACTCGCCGTCGCCCGTCTGGTCCATGCCGGTGTTGTGCTGCTTCGCGTGCTCGATCCCGGGCGCCGAGAGGACGCCGCGCTCGTCGAGCTTGCTGATCGCGACCGCGTCGTGGCCGGTCGCGTCGATGACGAGGTCGGACTCGACCGCGATCGGATCGACGCAGGTGATCTCGCGCGGGAGCGCGTGGACCGGCGTCCAGTTCATCACGATCCCCCCGACCTCGTGGTCGTCCCGGACGACGAGGTCGGTGAACTCGGTCATGTTCTGGACGCGCGCGCCGGCGTCGCAGGCCGCCTTGATCAGCCCGGAGCAGGCCTCCGGCCCCGCGGCGGTGTAGAGCCCGTCCACGTCCTCGACCGGTTCGTACTCCACGTCGAGGTCGTCGAGGATCTCCTGGGCGGGGTCCCGGACCGTCACGGTGTTCATCAGGAACCCGCCGAGCCAGAAGCCGCCGCCGAGGTAGTTGTTCTTCTCGACGATCATCACCTTCACGCCGCGCTCGGCCAGCTCCTTCGCGGCCATCAGTCCGGAGGGGCCGCCGCCGAGGACGATGACCTCGGAGTCGGTGAAATCGAGGAATCCGTCGGTCCACTCGTTCCCGATCGCCTTCGTCACGTCGGTCTCGCTCACGTCCGCGAAGCCGTTGAATCCGTCCATACAACTTGGTAGTATTACTTGGTTGTGAAATGTGTTGCGGTCGATACGCGGGTGTGTGTTCCATTCATATCGGTACTCCGGAGTCGAACACAGACGAAGCTCAAGCCGCTCAACTCTGCTCGGTCAGCTACAGATCGCCGGTTCCCACCGCCAAAGCCCCAGCCGTGAGGGCGCCGTACGCTCGCTGTGCTCCTCACTCGGTCGCTCACTTCGTTCGCTCCCTCGTTCCGGTGCTTACATCGCCTACGGCGCCCTCACGGCTGCCC
>NZ_NEWJ01000031.1:0-30307 GCF_002135045.1 Halorubrum sp. SD683 | reverse complement strand
GTTCTACCCCGACCAGCTAAGTCCCCGCCCGCGGTACGCCCGCGTATGTTCGAGGAGTTCGTCCTCGCGGCGAGCACGGCCGACCTCTCCGAGGAGCCGCGGGCCCGCGACCACGCCGACGCGGTGGAGTTCCGGATGGACCTCGCGGACGCCCCGCGCGACCAGCTGGCGAGCTACGACGGCGAGCTCCCCCTGCTCGTCACGAACCGGGCGTCGTGGGAGGGCGGCGAGGCCGACGGGCTCGCGCGCTACGACGCGCTCTCCGACGCGGTCGCCCGCGACGCGGTCGCCGCGGTCGACGTGGAGCTCGCCGCGCTGCGCGGGACGCACCCGGACCCGGCCGAGGAGTCGCACGCGACAGCGCTGCGTGACGCGGCCCGAAGGGAGGGGGTGGCGGTGGTCGCGTCGGTCCACGACTTCGAGTCGACGCCCGAGCCGGCCGCGCTGGTCGACCTGCTCGCCGACGCCGCGAGCGAGGGCGACGTGGGGAAGCTAGCGACGACCGCGACCGCCCCGGCGGACGCGCTGGCGACGCTCAAGGCGACCCACGAGGCGACCGTCGCTGGCCATCGGGTCGCGACGATGTGTATGGGCGAGCCGGGGCGTCACACCCGCGCGGTCGCCCCGGTCTACGGCTCGAAGATCGGCTACGCGCCCGTCGACCCCGCGGAGGCGACCGCGCCGGGGCAGTACCCGCTCGCGACGCTCCGAACCCTCGTCGACAGGCTTCGAGGCGGCGAGCCGGGCGCGTAGAGGCGGCGAGCCGGACGCGTAGGGACAGCAAACCGGGCGCGCGTAGGGGCGGACACTTTTCACGCCCGCCGTCGAACTACGGCGGTGAGATGGCCCTCATCGGATCGGATCAGTCGTCGGTGGTCTCCGCGTTCGGCCTCCTCATCGCCCTCGTCGCGGTCGTCGGCACCCGATTCCTCGGGTGGGAGTGGGGGTCCGGCCGACTCGTCCCGACGCTCGTCGGCGTGGCGGTCGCCGGGGTCGCCGTCGCGGTCGTCGCCGGGCGGGTACTGGACTGAACGCGGCGACCGCGTCGCCGTCGCGCACGTCGATCCGGTCGCCAGGCCCGGCTCGCCGCGTCGCCGACCGGCCGACGCGCCCGGGACGGAGCCAAACCGCTTTACGACCGCCCGCGTAAGTGTCGTCAATGGCGACGTGCGACGAATGCGGGGAGTACGAGAACCTCCCGTACCAGTGTAAGCGGTGCGGCCAGACGTTCTGCGCCGAGCACCGACTGCCCGAGAACCACAACTGTCCGGGCCTCGCCGAGTGGGACGACCCCGGCGGGGTCTTCGACAGCGGCTTCGACGAGAGCGTCGAGGGCGGGGCCGCGGGCGGCGCCGCCGACGCGCGGGGCGGCGGAGGCGGAGTCGTCGACCGCGTCAAGCGTCGGGTCGACCGCGAGACCGGCACCGGCGGGTTCGTGAGCTTCTTCCGCAACAACGCGACGTACGCGATCCTGCTGGCGATGTGGGTCACGTTTGTCGCGCAGTGGGTCGCGCTGTTCGTCGGCGGCCAATCGCTCCACAACACCCTGTTCGTGCTCCAGTCGGAGGCGGTCACGAACGTCTGGACGTGGGTGACTTCGGTGTTCTCGCACGCCCCGGGACAGCTGTTCCACATCATCGGCAACAGCGTGGTCATCCTGTTTTTCGGCCCCCTCGTCGAGCGCGCCGTCGGGTCGAAGCGGTTCGCGGCGTTCTTCTTCGGGGCGGGGATCGCCGCGGGTCTCGGCCACGTCCTCTTCGCGATCGCGACGAACGCCCCGCCGACGGGGGTCCTCGGCGCCAGCGGCGCCGGCTTCGCGATCCTCGGCGTCCTCACCGTCTGGCGGCCGAACATGCAGGTCCTCCTCTTTTTCGTCATCCCGATGAAGATCAAGTACCTCACGTGGGGGATCGCGGTCGTCTCCGCGCTGCTCGTGGTCACGAGCGGCACGGGCGGCGTGGGCGGCATCGCGCACCTCGCGCACCTGATCGGGTTCGCCATCGGGCTCGCGTTCGGCAAGCGCAACGAGGGGCTCGCCCGCTCCGCGGGCGGCATGGGCGGCGTCTCGATGGGCGGCGCCCGCGGCCCCGGGGGTCCGGGAGGCCCCGGCGGTCCGGGCGGACGCTTCTAATGGACCTCGCGCGGCCCGATCTCCGTCCCGACCCGTCGCTGTCGCGGCAGGAGATGGAGTCGCTCCAGCGCGAGATCGCGGCGGCCGCGACGTTCGACGACGACCACGCGCTCGACCCGGCCGCCGTCGCGGTCGAGTCGGCCGCCTCGCTCGCCGACGGCCTCCCGCCGGCTCGCCCGGACGCGGTCGCGAACGAGACGCTCCCCGGTACCGGCGGCGCGGTGGAGGAGTCCGGTGTGCCCACCGTCGTCGGCGTCGACCAAGCGTTCCGCACCGACCGCGCGGGCGACCGTCCCGACGCCGCCGTTTCCGCTGCGGTTGCGTTCCGCGACGGGACCGTGGTCGAGTACGCGAGCGCGACCACGCCGCTGTCGATCCCGTACGTTCCGGGCCTGCTCGCGTTCCGGGAGGGCGAGCCGATACTGGCCGCGCTCGACGCGCTCGACGCCGAGGCCGATCTGCTGGTCTGCGACGGCTCCGGCCGGATCCACTTCCGGGAGGCGGGGCTCGCGACGCACGTCGGCGTCCTGTGCGACGTGCCGAGCATCGGCGTCGCGAAGAGCCTCCTCTGCGGCGAGCCGGACGAGCCGACGGCCGAGCGCCCCGCGGGCTGGCGGACGCCGATCCGCGCGGACGACGCGGTGACGACGGCCGAGCCGGGGACGGTGATCGGCCACGCGTTCCAGTCACGCCAGTACCCGAACAGCAGGCGGGTGAACCCCCTCTACGTCAGTCCCGGGCACCGCGTGTCCGCGGAGAGCGCCGTCGACCTCGTCGCGGCGCTGTGCGCGGGCTACAAGCTCCCCGAGCCGACGCGGTTCGCGGACGCGCACGCGGAGCGGGCGAAAGGCGACGCGGAGTGAGCGCGGAGGCCGTTTCGGACCGACACTGTGTCACCTGTTGCCACGGGCAGGCGGTTTTTAGACGGTCGCCCGCGAACGCAGAGACATGGGAGACGACGACGCCGAGAGTCCGATGTCCGCCGAGGAGTTCCGGTCGCTGACCGACGGGCTGGTGCGACAGAGTTCGGGCGGCGGGACCACCGTCTACAAGAACGCCGCGGGGGTCGGCTGTCCGAACCCGGACTGCGACCGCGGCGTCTTCCAGACGCTGTTCGTCAGCGACCACGGCTGGCAGCAGATCGGCGCCACCCGCGACGGGATCGACCTCTGTCTCGTCAACACGGAGTCGAAGCGGCTCGTCTTCATCCACGACGAGTGAGCGGTCCGGCGCGACGCGTCAGTCGTCGTCCGCGGGGGAGCCGGCGTCCGGCTCGGCGGCGCAGCGGTTCGGACCGAGTTCGAGTTCGATCGCGGCGGTCTCGTCCGCCGGCGACTCGACCCCGCGGTTGGCCGCGATCACCGACTCGTAGTTCGGCGGCTTCTCCGGCAGCGTCCGCGTGATCCGTTCGACGAAGTCGTCCGCGTCGAGGCCGAGGACGTCGATCTCGCCGCGCGCGGCGCCGACCGTCGTGAAGACGGGCTCGCCGGGCTCGATCTCCCCGGTCGAGCCGTCGTTCGCGACGGCGAAGTGGCCCGGGCAGACGACGACGCCGTCCGGCTGCGCGAGCAGCGTCCCGTGGAGCGAGTCGTACAGCCGACGGGCCGCGCCCGCGGCACCCCCGTCCGAGACGCCTCCACCGTCCGCGCCGCCCTCGCCGCCGTCGTCCGCCGAGAACTGGAGCTCCGTCCGGCCGACGCTGTCGGTGAACAGCGTGTCGCCCGTGAGCACCGCCGCGTCGCCGACGAGGTAGCTCGCGCCGTCGTCGGTGTGCCCGGGCGTCGCGAGCGCCTTCAGGTCGACGCCGCCGGCGTCCAGCGTCTCGTTGCGTTCGATCGGCTCGAACTCGGAGGCCACGTCGCGGGCAGCGGCCGCGGCGGGCAGGTAGTACGGGACACCGAGGTCGTCAGCGAGCGCCCGGCCGCCCGAGAGGTGGTCCGCGTGAACGTGCGTGTCGACGACGGCCGCGATCGACGCGCCGCGTTCGGCGGCCGCCTCGACCCACTCGTCGCCGTGTCTGGAGACGTCGATAGCGACGGCGACGCGGTCGGGGCCGTCCCGGGCGTCGGATCGGTCGGCGGGAACGTGGTCCGCGTCGCCCGGCTCGCGACCGCCGACCACGAGGTAGCCCAGACACCCCTTCGCGCGGCGCTGGACCTGGACGAGGTCGAGCGGCGGGGCCGCGTCGGGCCGGTCGCCGAGCGGGACCTCGGTGCTGTCGTACACCGCGGACCAGCCGCGCATGCCGTCGGCGACGACGGTCACGTCCTCGTACCCCGCGGCGTCGAGCTCGTCGGCGAAGTCGTCGGAGGCCTTCCCCTTCGCGCACAGCGTGATTACGCTGTCGTCGGGCGAGAGCCCGGTCTCGCGTTCGAAGTCGTCGACGTCGAACTCGTGGAACGGCTTGTAGAAGTAGTGGACCGCGTCCGCCACGCGCCACCCCGCGAAGCTCTCCTCGGGTCGCGTGTCGACCACGGCGAACGAGCGCTCGCCGCGCCGTCGCTCGTCGATCCTGTCGCGGAACTCGTCGGCGGCTATCGTCTCGGCCATGGTGCTCCCATCGCGCCGCGGGATCAAAAGCGCTGCCGCCGACACGGCCGAGGAGCGAAGCGGGCGAGCGCGATGAAGAGGATTTATTCGGACCGCCGGGCGACCGGGCGTATGGTCGAGGCGTTCGCGGTCGCCAGCGGGAAGGGCGGCACGGGGAAGACGACGAGCACGCTCGCGCTCGGGATGGCGCTCGCGGCCGACCACGACGTGACCGTCGTGGACGCCGACACCGGCATGGCGAACCTCCTCTTTCACGCCGGGCTCGACGACGCGGCGGTTACCCTTCACGACCTCCTCGTCGAGGGCACCGCGACGGACGTGAACGAGGCGACCTACGAGCGGTTCGGACTCTCGGTCGTCCCCTGTGGCACCTCGCTCGCGGGCTTCGAGGCCGCGGAGCCGGAGCGGCTCCGCGACGTGGTGGCCGAGCTCGCGCGCGACACCGACGTGCTCCTGCTCGACTCGCCCGCCGCGCTGGGTTCGAAGTCCGCCGTGCTGCCGGTCGTCCTCGCGGACCGCGTCGTCGTCGTCGTCGAGCCGACGATCCCCGCGCTCTCTGACGGCCTGAAGGTCCAGGAGTACGCGCGCTCGTACGGCACGGAGACGGCCGGCGTCCTGTTCAACAAGGTCAGAGGCGGGGCCGACGACGTCGCCGCGCAGGCGGAGCGCCACTTCGGCGGCCCCGTCCTCGCGAACGTCCCCGAGAGCGACGCGGTCCGCGCGGCGCGCCGGGCCGGCGAGCCGCTGATCGCGCACGCGCCGGAGAGCGAGGCCGCCGCGCGCTACCGGCGGGCCGCCAACCGGCTCGACGTGCGCGACGGCGACGGCGACGCGGTCGCCGACCGGTTCCGCAGCGCGGTCGTGCCCGACACGCCATGAGCGGAAGCTCGGAGGGCGACGGGTCGGCGTCGCCGACCCTCACCGTCCCGCGGGGGACGCTCCTGCGCTCGCGGGTAGTCTCCGACGTGGGAACGACGCTGTCGCGCGCGCTCGACCGCGGGCTGACCGGCTACGCGACGCTCGTCCCGCAGGAGACGCTGCTGCTCTCGGGCAAGGCACGCGGCGTCCTCACCTTCGAGGACGGCGTGCCCGTGCTGGCGTACAACACGGTGACGGACAGCGGCGGGCCGGACGCGCTCGCGGAGCTCGCGGTCCCCGGCCCATACCGCGTCGAGCTGTACGCCGTCGACCGGAGCGGACTGGCGGCGGCCCACGAGGAGGAGTCGCTGCGGGTCGCGCCCGACGCGGCCGCGACCGAGCTGGCCGACGACGCCGCCCTCGCCGAGCGGACCCGCGACGCGGCGCCCGGAGAGCGACTGCGCGACGGCGACGACGAGGACGACGCCGTCGCCGCCTTCCTCGCGGACGACGACCGGATCGATGCGATCCGCGAGCAGGCGCGAGCCGAGGCCCGCGACCGCGCGGCCGAGTGGGGGCTCGACGACGCGCTCGACGGATCGGCCGAACCGGACGGGGACGACGCCGACGCGGCGGCCGGGGACGGTGCGGTGAGTGGGGGCGCGGTCGACCGCTGACCGAACGGTTATTCCGGCCCGGCCCGTCATGTCAGTATCACGGTCCTCCGACTGCTGCGGCTGACGACGACCGCCGACTTCGCGAGCTGGTACGCCGCCGGCCGCGCGTACACGGCCGGCGTCGCCGAGGGAATGGGCTTTTCGGGCGTCGACAGCCTCAACGGCGACCGAGTCGAGCGCCGCCTCCGGACGGCCCCCGACGAACTGACGCCGGACGAGGCCCAGTCGGTCGCGGCGACGCTGCTCGCGGACGGGGCGTTCTCGGAGCCGTACTGCGAGTGGCTGCCGACGTGGTACGAGCTCGCGCTCATCGCGCCGGTGCGGTACTGCGACTGGCGGCTGCGCCGAGTCGCCGGCGCGGTCGCCGACCGGGCGTCCGTGACCGCGACCGCGCCGCGGTTCTCGCGGCCGGCCGACGTGCGGATCGACGGCGCGCCGGCGCTGTCGCGGGCCTCCGGCTTCCGCGAGCGGTTCCTGCTCGCCGACTCGCTGCTCCACTTAGAGTGGTTCGTCCACGTCGCGGCCGCGGACGGCATCGACGTGCCCGCCGACCTTATCGCGCGGACCCGCGAGGAGTCGCTGTCGTACTACGGCGGCGATCGGGACCACCTCTCGCCGGACGTGCGTCGGTTCCAGCGGCACCTGTTCGCCGACGACCGCTGGGTCCGGCGCGTCGACGAGGCGTACGACCTCGACAGCGCCCTGTTCGGGCTCTGGGAGCGGCTGCTGCGCGACGAGCGTCGGCGGCTCGACGAGAGCTGACGACGCGGACTCCGAGCCGAGGACAGTCGTCCGGAATGCTGTTACAGCCCCTGTAACTCGTTACGGGATCCGAACGCGGAACGGGAGGTAAGTATAGACCGATTCATCGATTACGAGGTTGTACGAACCGGTATCCGGTTCGCTGTCCCCGACGCTCCGGCCCTCGTTTTGACGGACGATCGGTGTTCAGTCGTCGACGAACTGTTTCCGGTCGGGCTACCGCACGGTGCCCGTCGCCCGTTCGCGGGTTCACGTCCGGGACAATCCCCCATGCTGCGCCGTCGGAGACAACTCGGTCCCGAGTTGTGTTTTATTCACCGTTTCGCATGCCGGAAGCTTCATAGGTCGCCTCGCGGATCCTCCGGGTACACGAATGGCAGTACTCTTGCTGGAGGACGTCGACGCCGACGACGTCGGGACCGTCGGCGGGAAGGCCGCGTCGCTCGGCGAACTCATCGGTGCGGGGCTCCCGGTGCCGCCGGGGTTCGCCGTCACCGCGGGCACGTATCGAACGTTCATCGAGGAGGCCGGGATCGACGACGAGCTGTTCGACGCGGTCGACGTGGACCCGGAGGACTCCGCCGCCCTCCGCGAGGCCGAGGCGACCGCCGAGCGGCTGATCCTCGACACCCCGTTCCCCGAGGAGGTCCGCGAGGAGATACTGGAACAGTACCGGGCGATGGGCGAGGACGGCGAGGAGGCGTTCGTCGCGGTCCGCTCGTCCGCGACCGCCGAGGACCTCCCCGACTCCTCGTTCGCCGGCCAGCAGGAGACGTTCCTCAACGTCCGCGAGGACGACCTCCTCCGGCGCGTCAAGGAGTGTTGGGCCTCGCTTTTCACCCAGCGCGCGATCTACTACCGGCAGCAGCGCGGGTTCCCACACGCGGACGTCGACATCGCGGTCGTCGTCCAGCGGATGGTCGACGCCGAGAAGTCCGGCGTGATGTTCACCAGCCACCCCTCGACGGGCGACCCGCAGGTCACCATCGAGGCGGCGTGGGGGCTCGGCGAGGCGGTCGTCTCCGGAACCGTCTCGCCCGACAACTACGTGTACGACCGCGAGCGCGGCGCGGTCGACGAGGTCACCGTCGCGGACAAGAAAGTCGAGATGGTGAAAGACCCCGACACCGGCGAGACGGTCCAGCTCGACGTCGACGAGGACCGGCGGAGCGAGCGGGTCCTCTCGGACGGGGAGATCGGCGACCTCGTCGAGCTCGGCGAGCGCGTGGAGGACCACTACGGCGCCCCGCAGGACGTCGAGTGGGCGATCTACGGCGGCGAGATATACATGCTCCAGTCGCGCCCGATCACGACGATCCGAGAGGACGCCGGCGACGAGGGCGGAGCGAGCGGCGCCGACGCGGCGGCCGCCGACGGCGAGGGCGCGACGACTGCGCGGGGCGGCGACGACGACGCGGACGTGCTCGTCGACGGGCTCGGCGCCAGCCCGGGCGTGGTCTCCGGGGCCGTCCGGCTCGTCCACAAGCTCGACCACCTCGATCAGGTACAGGAGGGGGACGTGATGGTGACGGAGATGACGATGCCCGACATGGTGCCGGCGATGAAGCGCGCCGCCGGCATCGTCACCGACGAGGGAGGGATGACGAGCCACGCGGCGATCATCTCCCGCGAGCTCGGCGTCCCCGCGGTCGTCGGGACGGGCAACGGGACCCGCGTCCTCGAAGACGGCCAACAGGTCACGCTCGACGGTGACAAGGGGACGCTCCGGGCCGGCGAGGACGAGTCGGCCGAGCCGGGCGAGGAGTTCGAGCCGGTCGAGGCCGCGCGCCCCGAGACCCCCGTCAAGCCGATGACGGCGACGGAGGTGAAGGTGAACGTCTCGATCCCGGAGGCGGCCGAGCGCGCGGCGGCGACGGGCGCCGACGGCGTCGGCCTGCTCCGGATCGAACATATGGTGCTGTCGCTCGGGAAGACGCCCGAGACGTACATCGCCGACCACGGCGCCCGCGCCTATCAGGACGAGCTGATCGAGGGCGTCCGGCGCGTCGCCGACGAGTTCTACCCGCGACCGGTCCGCGTCCGGACCATCGACGCGCCGACCGACGAGTTCCGCGAGCTGGAGGGCGGCGAGGGCGAGCCGGCCGAGCACAACCCGATGCTCGGCTGGCGCGGGATCCGCCGGAGCCTCGACAAGCCCGAGCCGTTCCGGCAGGAGCTGGCCGCGTTCGCGCGCCTCTACGACATGGGGTACGACAACTTGGAGGTGATGTTCCCCCTGGTCAACGACGCCGCCGACGTGGAGGGGATCGCGCGGCACATGCGCGAGGCCGGGATCGACCCCGAGACGCACCGCTGGGGCGTGATGATCGAGACGCCCGCCAGCGCGCTCCAGATCGAGGAGCTCGCCGAGGCGGGCATCGACTTCGCCTCCTTCGGGACCAACGACCTCACCCAGTACACGCTCGCGGTCGACCGCAACAACGAGCACGTCGCCGACCGGTTCGACGAGCTCCACCCCGCCGTGTTGCGGCTCATCGGCGACACCATCGAGACGTGCCGCGAGCTCGGCGTCGACACGAGCATCTGCGGGCAGGCCGGCTCGAAGCCCGAGATGGTCGAGTTCCTCGTCGAGAAGGGGGTCTCCTCGATCTCGGCGAACATCGACGCGGTCCGCGACGTCCAACACGAGGTGAAGCGGACCGAACAGCGCCTCCTACTCGATTCGGTTCGCTGAGTCCGCTCGCGGTGCGTTTCTCTCTCGGCGCCGAGAGCGGAACGGGTAAGAGCCGCCCCACGTAACAGGGTGGCAGATGCGACAGCCGGAACCGGAGCCGCAGTCGTTCGACCGGGTGCTCTCCTCGATGTGTACCGAGCCGCACCCGGACGCCCGCGCGGCCGCCGAGCGATTCCTCGCGACGAACCCCGGCGACCCCGCGACGTACGAGTCGGTGGCGGAGCTGGAGGCCCGGGCGGTCGAGGGGCTCGCGACGCTCGCAGCCCACTCGGCCCCCGCCGACGCCGCGGGGTACGTCACCTCCGGCGGGACCGAGGCGAACGTTCAGGCGGTGCGGTCGGCGCGGAACCGACACGGCGGAAGCGACGGGAACGAGGTCAACGTCGTCGCGCCGGCGAGCGCGCACTTCTCGTTCACGAAGGCCGCGGAGGTGCTCGGGGTCGAGCTGCGGACGGTCCCCCTTGACGACGACTTCCGGGCCGACGTCGACGCCGTCGCGGCCGCGGTCAACGACGGGACCGCACTCGTCGTCGGCGTCGCCGGCAGCACGGAGTACGGGCGGGTCGACCCGATCCCCGAGCTGGCGGCGATCGCCGAGGAAGTCGGGGCGCGGTTCCACGTCGACGCCGCATGGGGCGGGTTCGTCCTCCCGTTCACCGACCACGCGTGGTCGTTCGCCGACGCCGCGGTCGACACGCTGACGATCGACCCCCACAAGTACGGGCAAGCCCCGGTGCCGGCGGGCGGCCTGCTGGCGCGCGAGGACGCCGCGCTCGACGCGCTCGCGGTCGACACCCCTTACCTGGAGTCCCGGTCGCAGGCGACGCTGACCGGGACCCGGAGCGGCGCGGGCGTCGCGGGCGCCGTCGCGGCGATGGACGCGCTGTGGCCCGACGGCTACCGCGAGGCGGCCGAACGCGCGGCCGACAACGCCGACTGGCTCGCCGACGAGCTCGCGGATCGCGGCTACCGCGTCGTCGAGCCGGAGCTCCCGCTCGTCGCGGCCGACGTGCCCGAGTCGGAGTTCGAGTCGCTCCGCGACGCCGGCTGGAAGGTGTCGCGGACCGGCGCCGGCGAACTCCGCGTCGTGTGTATGCCGCACGTGACGCGCTCAGCGCTCCGGGCCTTCGTCGACGACCTCGACCGGATCCGGCGGTAGATTTCGCTGTGATTTCCGGCCGCCGAGGCGGCGATTTCTTATAAGTAGAGCGGGGTCGACGTCGCGTTCGGATCAACATATTCACTACGGGTCACCACGAACCGCCTCGTATGAGTTCGGACGACGTCTCTCGGCGCGCGTTCATGCGGACGGCCGGCGGTGCGGCGGCCGCCGCCGGCGCGGCGACGGCGACGGCGGGGACGGCGGCGGCACAGGAAGTGGAGCCCGACTGGCCCAGCGCGACCGAAGGGAATGTCGGGTCGTACACCGACGCCCGCGGTCAAGACTCGGTGACCATCTCGGTCGGGGCGGGCGACCAAGGCCTGGCGTTCGACCCGACACTCGTGTGGGTCGACGAGGGGACGACGATCACCTGGGAGTGGACGGGCGCCGGCGGCTCCCACAACGTCCAGACGGTCGAGGGCGGCGGCCCGGCCAGCCTCGACAGCGGCGACCCCGTCGGCGAGGAGGGAGCGACGTACGAGTACGAGACGTCGAGCGAGGACGCCGGGATCACCCACTACCACTGCGTGCCCCACACCGCGGTCGGCATGCACGCCGGCCTCGCCGTCGGCGAGGACATCCCCACCGTCGAGGTCGGCGGCGGCGGGTCGAACGCGGTGTTCGTCCCGGACGCCGCCCGCGCGCTCGGCATCGCGACGTTCATCGCGATGGTGAGCACGCTGGGGCTGGCGTTCGTCTTCATGAAGTACGGCGGCACGATCACCGGGCAGGACCAGGCGTAGCGGGCGGTCGCTCCCCTCTCGCCGTCCGTCGCGCCGGTCCGCGGTCCTCCCGACAGTTCGCGGTTCTTCCTCCGTTCGCGGGTCACCCCGCAGTCCCGTCACTCCCCGTCGACGAGCTCCTCGTACAGCGCGACGTACCGGTCGATAACCGCCTCGCGGTCGAACGACGCGAACTCGCGGTCGACCGCACGGCGTTCGAGGTCGCCGACCGCGACGAACTCGTCGGCCAGCTCCGCCGGGCTCGTGACGAGTCGCCCGCGCTCGCGCCCCTCGACGAGCTCGTGGGCGCTGGAGTCGGCCTGGTACTCCACGAGGGCGACGCAGCCGCACGCGACCGCCCACAGCAGGTCGGTCGCGAACGTCTCCCACGTGGCGGTGGCGACCGCGACGTGCGTCCCCTTGAGTATCGGGAGCCGCTCGTCGAGCGGCAGGTCGCCGAGGAACTCGACCCGGTCGGCGATCCGGAGGTCGCTGGCGGTCGCCTCGATCCGGCCGCGCTCGGGGCCGTCGCCGATCACCGCCGCGGTCCAGTCGCGGCCGCGCAGCTCGGCGAGCCCGAGCAGGAACGTCTCGACGTTGGCGTGGCGGTCGAGTCGCCGGGCGTACACCGCGTCGAAGCGGTCGTCGACGCCGGCGGACTCGACCGCGTCGAAGTCGATGCTCTCGGGGAGCACGCGCACGTCGTCGCCGTCCGCCCCGTGCTCGCGGACGCGGGTCTTCGTGGTCCGCGAGGGGGTCGAGACCGCGTCCGCGCGGCGGGCGAGCGGCCGGTACCACCGGCGGGCGTCGGCGGGGTGGTCGCGCCACCAGTCGACGACGACCGGGACCCGCGAGAGCGACCCCGCGACCGTGGCGGCGAGCGCCGGCGTCGGCGGGCTGTTGACCGCGTGGACCACGTCGGCTCCCGCGCGCCGGACCGCGGCCGGGAGCCGCGCGGCGAACGGGATCGGCGCGGGCTCGACGGTGACCGCCCGGAACTCGATCCCGTCCTCCTCGAAGGCGTCGTGGTCGCCGCCCCACCACTGTGCGCAGAGCCAGACCACGTCGTGGCCGCGGTCGGCGAGCGCGCGGGCGGTCCGCAGGGTCCGCGTTCGCGCCGGGGTCTCCCCGTGTCCGGGGGCGAAGAGCGAGGCGAACGCGACGCGCATACGCCGACCGCACGGGGGGAGTCGGTAAAAAGACACGGCATCTCGAGGAGTCGCGGGACCGCGGCGAGGGTTCCGTCACCCGAAACGGTTTCACGGCAGGCGCGGAACCGAGTGTCATGCGACAGTACGACATCGAACGCTACCTCAACGTGCGGAACGCGGGCGGCGCCGACCTCGGCCCCGACGGTCGGCTGTCGTTCCTCCTCGACACGACCGGCACGGGGCAGGTGTGGTCGGTCCGCGGGCCCGAGTCGTGGCCCGAGCAGCACACGTTCTTCGAGGAGTCGGTCTCCTTCGTCGACTCCTCGCCGGAGCGGTCCGAAGCGGTGTTCGGAATGGACGAGGGCGGCAACGAGCGCGCGCAGCTGTACCTGCTCAACTACGAGTCGGGGGGGATCACCGAGCTGACGGCCAAGCCGGAGGCGAAACACCGGTGGGGCGGCTGGGACTCGGCTGGCGACCGGTTCGCGTTCGCGTCGAACCGCCGCGACGAGGCCGTCTTCGACGTGTACGTTCAGGCCCGCGACGAGACCGGCGACGACGCGGAACTGGTCCACGAGGGGGACGGCTGGCTCTCCGTCGCCGGGTGGTCGCCGAGCGACGACCGGCTGATCGTCCACGAGGCGCACTCCTCGTTCGACCACGACGTGTACACCCTCGACCTCGCGAGCGGCGACCTGACCCACCACACGCCCCACGAGGGCGACGTGCGGTACGCCGGTCCGGAGTGGGGGCCCGACGGCGAGAGCGTGTACCTCGTCACCGACCGCGACACCGACACGCTCCGCCTGGAGCGGATCGACCTGGAGACCGACGAGTTCGCCGTCGTCGCCGACGGGGGCGAGTGGAACGTCGACGGCGTCGCGATAGACGAGTCCTCCCGCCGGGTCGTCTACTCCCGGAACGTCGACGGCTACACCGAACTCACGGCGGGCGAACTCGTCGCCCCCGACCGCATCGACGAGTTCCCGGAGCCGGACCTCCCGGACGGCGTCGCCGGCGGCGTGAGCTTCGGGCCCGACGGCGACCGGTTCGCCGTGACGACGACGGGGAGCACCCACAACGCGAACGTCCACGTCGTCGACGCGACGAGCGGCGAGGCGGAGCGGTGGACGCGCGCCTCGACCGCGGGGATCCCGGCGGACACGTTCGTCGAGCGCGAGCTGGTCCACTACCCGACGTTCGACGGCCGGGAGATCCCAGCGTTCTTCTCCGTGCCCGAGACGGAGCCGCCGGAGTCTGGGTACCCGGTCGTCGTCGACATCCACGGCGGGCCGGAGTCGCAGCGGCGGCCATCCTTCGCCGCTGTGACGCAGTACCTGCTGAACAACGGGTACGCGGTCCTCGAACCGAACGTCCGGGGCTCCTCGGGGTACGGGAAGGCGTACTCCGGGCTTGACGACGTGGAGAACCGGATGGACTCGGTGAAGGACGTCCGGGAGGGCGTCGGCTGGCTCCACGACCACCCCGAGGTCGACCCGGACCGCGTCGTCGCGATGGGCGGCTCTTACGGCGGGTTCATGGTGCTCGCGTCGCTGACCGAGTACCCGGAGCTGTGGGCCGCCGGGGTCGACATCGTCGGCATCGCGAACTTCGTGACGTTCTTGGAGAACACCGGGGAGTGGCGGCGGTCGCTGCGCGAGGCCGAGTACGGCTCGCTCGACGCGGACCGCGAGTTCCTCGAGTCCGTCTCCCCGATCAACAACATCGACCGGATCGCGGCCCCGCTGTTCGTCCTCCACGGTGAGAACGACCCGCGGGTGCCCGTCGGCGAGGCGGAGCAGATCGTCGAGGAGGCGCGCGAACAGGGCGTCCCGGTGCGGAAACTGATCTTCGAGGACGAGGGACACGGGTTCGCGAAGCTCGACAACCGGATCGAGGCGTACCGCGGGATCGTCGGCTTCCTCGCGGAACATGTCTGAAGGGTCGCCGCCCGGTCCCCGTGTCGCGCTCAGGACCGGCACGCCCGTCGCCGTGGCCGCCGGGGAGTCGGTTGGCCGTGGTCGCCGAATGCGGGTCCGGTGTGAAAGGGACGGCCGTCACCGTCGGTCGTCCCTCCGATTTTTCCAGAGCGGATACAGCTCTAAGAGCGCGATCAGTGAGATCGCCACACCCGCCACCAGCATCAGCGTGTCCGGGTTAATGTCACGCATGCTCGCAGTACGGTCCGCGGCCTCAAATCGTTTCGTGCGGTTCGCGGGGTAGTGTTCAGATAAGCTGATTCCATGCGAAGGCGAACGATCTCAGCCACTCGTTTGCTGTTTCTGCTTCAGCGTTACTGAAACAGTTTGAGAAACAGATAGTTCTGCGTTTTACCTCACGAAATACACGTTCAACGCTGTTCCGATTTCCATGTCGTTCGTATCTGAAATCGAGGTCATGCTTTCGACAGGCTCGCTGAAGTGGAGCTGCGCCATCGACGAGAATAATCGCGTCATCTACGTCGTGTTTCTCGCGGAGATCTGCGAAAAACTGATCTGCGATCGCATTGTTTCTTGTCGGTTCAAGCTGCGTATGGAGCAGATCGTTCGTTTCCGGATCGACAGCAGCGTACAGCCAATATTGTTCATCGTTAAGTCGAATCACAGTTTCATCGACCGCAACGTGATTCGGGCTTCGCCCAGACTCCGGCTGTAGATCGGACTTGTGAACCCAGTTATGAACGGTGGAGCGAACCCGATCAACACCGAATACCTCAAGAAACGAAACAGTATTTGAAAGCGATAATCCAGCCAAATGAAGCTGAATACTGAGCTTCATCAACAGCCGCGGTGTTGCTTCTCGCTCCACAAACTCTAAGTTGATATCGTCTAAACAGCCGTTGAGGCGGTCGTTTTTGGGCATAGAACACTTTGAAAACGCACCGCCTCACCTTTCAATCCTTATCTGAACACCGCCGCCGGGTCTGCCGGTAGGTTCATAACTCTCTATCGTATGGGATCGCCTATGCCTACTGACAACGACGATCATGTCGACAGGCGGACGGTGCTCAAGTACGCCGGAACGGCCGGTGCTGTCGGTCTCGCAGGCTGTTCCGGAGGCGGCGACGGCGGCGACGGCGGCGACGGTGGCGGCGACGGCGGTGACGGTGGCGACGGCGGCGGCGACAGCTTCGAACTCGGCGTCACCATGGGCCAGATGGACTCCGGGCTCGACCCGCAGGACCACGCCGAGACGAACACCGAGATCATCGTCGGCCAGCTGTACGAGGGCCTCCTCGACCGCGACAAGGAGGGCGGCATCATCGCCGGCCTCGCCAACGAGTGGGAGCGCACCGAGGACGGCAGCGTCCAGTTCATGCTGCGCGACGGGATCACCTTCCACAACGGCGACGAGGTCACGCCGCAGGACGTCCGGTACAGCATCCGCCGGATCGTCTTCGAGGACGTCGGGATCGTCAGCCCGCAGTCCAACGACCTCGGCCTGGTCGACGAGGTGACGACCGGCGACGGGCAGGTGACGGTGTCCTTCGAGGGGTTCAACCCGATCGCCTTCCAGCTGTTCGCGACGAACGGCCCGATCATGCAGCAGTCGTGGGTCGAGGAGAACGGCGGCGACTACATCAACCGGAACGCCAACGGGACGGGGCCGTTCCGCCTCACGAACTACGAGTCGGGGAACCAAGTCGTCTACGAGCCCAACGAGGAGTACTGGGACGGCGCGCCCGAGGTCGACGAGCTCACCATGACCGCCTCCAGCGAGTCGAGCACGCGGGTCAACCAGCTACTCGCGGAGGAGACGGACATCGTGACGAACGTACCGCCGAACGAGGTGTCGCGGGTGAACAGCTCCGACGTGGCGACGATCAACTCCGTCGCGAGCGCGCGGATCATCTTCCTCCAGATGCGCTACGACGTGGAGCCGTTCTCCAGCCAGCAGTTCCGGCAGGCGATGAACCACGCGGTCGATGTCGAGAGTATCATCGAGAACGTGCTCAACGGCTTCGGCAACATCACCTCCCAGCCGACCCTCGACGGCCACGTCGGCTACAACCCCGACATCGACCCGTATCCGTACGACCCCGACGAGGCCGAGCGGCTCGTCGAGGAGTCGGGGCACGCGGGCGTCGAAATCACGCTTGAGACGCCGATCGGCCGGTACCTCCGCGACGTCCAGATCGCGCAGGCGGCCGCCAGCCAGATCGACTCGCTGTCGAACGTCTCCTGTGAGGTCGAACAGCGTGAGTTCTCTTCGCTCGTTCAGGACGTCACTGCGCCGAACATCGAGGACCGCCCGCACTTCAACCTCCTCGGGTGGGGGAACGCGGAGTTCGACGGCAGCCAGACGCTGACACCGCTGCTCTCCTCCGAGGGCGCGCTGACGGTGCTGAAAAACGACGAGCTCGACGGGCTGCTCACGGACGCCGAGGCGACCGAGGACCCCGACGAGCGCGTCGACATCCTCCAGGAGGCGAACCAGCTCGCCCACGACCTCGCGCCGTGGGTGTTCATGCACCAGCAGTTCAGCGTCTACGGCGTCTCCAGCGACATCTCCTGGGAACCGCGGGCCGACGAGTTCATCGACCCGGACACGGCGACCCAGCAGTAACGCGACTCACCTCTCCATATCGTTAGTAATGTCACTCGGCAGATTCGCACTCAAAAGAAGCCTCCAGGGGATCGGCGTCGTCTGGGGCGTCATCACGGTCGTGTTCGCGCTCCGGTTCGTCACCCCCGGGAGCCCGATCAACGCGGTCGCGCCGCTCGACGCGTCACAGGAGACGCGGCAGGCGATCGCCGCCGAACTGGGGCTCGACCAGCCGCTGTACGTCCAGTACGGACGGTACGTCTTCGAGCTGCTCCAGGGCGACATGGGCCGGTCCTACATCCGCGGACAGGAGGTCACGACCCTCGTCTTCGAACGCCTCCCCGCCACCGTGGAACTCGCCGTCGCCGCGAGCGTCGTGGCGATCGTCTTGGCGATCCCGCTCGGCGTGATCAGCGCCACGAACCGGAACGACCCGGTCGACTACGGCGCGACACTGCTGTCGCTCGGCGGCATCTCGACGCCGAACTTCTGGCTCGGGATCATGCTCATCCTGATCTTCGCGGTGGAGTTCAACATCTTCAACACCAGCGGCCGCGGGGTCGACGTCGGCGACGTCGCCCTCTCGGTCGTCAACGCCGAGCCGTTCGTCGGGACGCTGCTGACGTGGCTCGCGTACATCACGCTGCCCGCGATCGCCTTGGGGACCTACTTCATGGCGCTCATCACCCGGCTGACGCGGTCCGGGATGCTGGACGAACTCAGCCAGGGCTACGTCCAGGCCGCGCGCGCCAAGGGGCTCCCGCGGACGCTGATCCGATACAAACACGCGCTCCGGAACACCCTCATCCCCGTGATCACCGTCCTCGGACTCCAGCTCGGGACGCTGATCGGCGGCGCCGTGATCACCGAGGCGGTGTTCTCCTGGCCCGGGCTCGGCACGCTGGTCATCGAGAGCATCAACCAGCGGGACTGGCCCGCGCTCCAGGGGAGCCTCATCGTCATCGGGACGAGTTTCGTCCTCGTCAACATCCTCGTCGACGTTGTGTACGCTTACCTCGACCCGGAGGTGGTGACCGACTAACATGGTCTCTTCACGTGTCATTCGCAATCTCAAGAAGGAGTTCAGACAGAGCGGGCTCGCGAAGCTCGGGCTGGCGCTGGTGGTGATCATCGTGTTGGCCGCCGTGTTCGCCCCGTTCATCGCGCCCCACAACCCGAACGACCAACAGCTCAACCAGAGCGAGCTGCCGCCGATCGGCTTCTCGCAGACGGAGGAGCGGACCTCCTCGCAGATGGTCGACGGCGAGATCCAGACCGTCACCGAGGAGGTCGAGATCACCGCGGACCCGGCCCACGTGTTCGGCACCGACGGGCTCGGTCGCGACATGTTCTCGCGAGTGGTGTACGGCGCCCGGACCTCGCTCGTCGTCGGCGTCCTCGGGACGCTCTTGGCGGCGTCGATCGGGGTGCCGGTCGGCCTGCTCGCCGGCTACCACCGCGGACGGGTCGACGACGCGCTGATGCGGATCGCGGACATCAGCCTCGCGTTCCCCTCGCTCGTGTTGGCGGTCGCGCTGATCGGGCTGTGGGGCCGCGCGGCGGTGAACGTCCCCGACCCGTTCGTCGTCGCTGGCCTCGCGCCGGAGATGCCGAGCAGCTTCGTATTGCCGATAACGGTGGTGATCGTCGTCGGCCTCGTCAACTGGGTGTGGTTCGCCCGCGTCGCCCGCGGGGAGGCGCTCTCCCTGCGCGGGCAGGAGTACGTGAAGGCGTCGCGCGCGCTCGGCGCCGGCGACAACACGATCATCCTCCGGCACGTCCTCCCGAACGCGATCACGCCGATCATCGTCCTCGGGACGGTGCAGGTGGCGGCGATCATCCTCTTGGAGAGCTCGCTGTCGTTCCTCGGCTTCTCCGGGACCACGCTGTCGTGGGGCTTCGACATCGCGCAGGGGCGCGACTACGTCTCCTCCGGCCAGTGGTGGATCGCCTCCATCCCCGGGCTCGCGATCATGCTGTCGGTGATCGGGATCAATCTGCTCGGCGACTGGCTGCGTGACGCCTTGGACCCCGGTATCGAGGGCGAAGGGGGTGCCGCATGAGCGACGCCGAGCGGCCGGACGACGACCCGGCGGGGAGCGAGCCGACCGCGGCGACCGACGGCGGGGCGAGCGACCCCGCCGCGACCGCCGACGCCGGACGCCTCGGCGCGGCGACGCCGAGCGGGGCGCCCGCGCCCGGCGACGTGCTGTCGGTCCGGGACCTCTCGACCCGCTTCTTCACCGAAGAGGGGCAGATCAACGCGGTGGAGTCGGCGTCGTTCGACCTCCGCGAGGACGAGATCCTCGGCGTGGTCGGCGAGTCCGGCTCCGGCAAGTCCGTGACGGCGCTGTCGCTCGTCGACCTCGTCGAGACCCCGGGCCGGATCACCGCCGGCGAGGTGTGGTACCGCGACCCCGACCTCGCCGAGGAGTTCCGCGGGACCGAGGGGGTCGGGGTCGACGGCGACCACGTCGACCTCCGGACCGTGCCGCCCAGCGTCCGGCGGTCGCTGCGCGGCCCCTCGTTTAGCGTCATCTTCCAGGACCCGATGAGCAGCTTCAACCCCTCGATCACCGTCGGCGAACAGATCGCCGAGGCGGTCGAGGTGCAGCGGCGGGCGCGGGCGAACCCCCGCTCGACCCGATCGCGGACGCAGGGGTACGGGCTCGGGAAGTACCTCCTCGACGGGCTCGTCCCCGGTCGAGATTACACGAGCGAGGAGAGCATGGAACGCGCCGTCGAGCTGCTCGGGCAGGTCGGCATCCCCGACCCCGAGGAGCGCGTCGACGAGTACCCCGGCCAGTTCTCGGGCGGGATGCTCCAGCGCGCGATGATCGCGCAGGCGCTCGCCGGCGAGCCGGACGTGCTGATCGCCGACGAGCCGACGACCGCCCTCGACGTGACGATCCAGGCGCAGATCCTGAACCTGCTGAAAGAGATCCAAGCGGACCGCGGGATGAGCATCGTGCTCATCACCCACGACCTCGGTGTCATCGCCGAGATGTGCGACCGCGTCTGCGTGATGTACGCCGGCGAGATCGTCGAGCGCGGCACGCTCGACTCCGTCTTCGAGGACACCGTTCACCCGTACACGCGGGGGCTGCTCGGCTCCATCCCGGACGTGGACGACCCGCGGGCGCGGCTCGAACCGATCGCGGGCAACGTCCCGAGCCTGATCGACGCCGAGATGGGCGACCGGTGTTACTTCGCGGACCGGTGCCCGAAGGCGATGGAGGCGTGCCTCGACAAGCCGCCCGAGGCGACGGTCGAGGCCGCCGCCGACCACGGCGCCAAGTGCGTCCTCGCGGACCGCGAGTACGACCCGGCCGACGCGCTCCCCGACGGCTACTTCGACGGGGGCGACGCCGCCGATCCCGACGACGGGGTCGCGGCCGACGGAGGTGACGGCGAGTGAGCGACTCGCTGCTCTCCGTCGACGGGCTGAAAAAGTACTACGCGGACGACCCGTCGCTCGTCGACCGCCTGCTCGGACAGGAGTCGGAGAGCGTGAAGGCGGTCGACGGCGTCTCCTTCGACGTGCGCGAGGGCGAGACGCTCGGGCTCGTCGGCGAGTCCGGCTGCGGGAAGTCGACGACCGGCGAGACGGTGTTGCGGCTCCGCGAGCCCACCGCCGGCGAGATCACCTTCGACGGCGAGGACGTGCGGGGCATGGGGTTGCGGGAGCTGACGGAGTTCCGCCGGCGCGCCCAGATCGTGTTCCAGGACCCGTTCTCCAGTCTCGACCCGCGGATGACCACCGGCGACATCGTCACTGAGGGGTTGCGGATCCACGACGTGGCCGACCGGGCTGAGCGGCGCGAGACGGCCCGCGACCTGCTCGAACGCGTCGGGCTGTCCGCCGACCAGATGGACCGGTACCCCCACGAATTCTCCGGCGGGCAGCGACAGCGGATCGGGATCGCCCGCGCGCTCGCTTTGGACCCCGACTTCGTCGTCCTCGACGAGCCGGTGTCCGCCCTCGACGTGAGCGTTCAGGCCCAGATCCTGAACCTGCTCGAAGACCTTCAGGACGACTTCGGGCTCACGTTCCTCTTCATCGCGCACAACCTCGGCGTGGTCCGCCACGTCTGCGACCGCGTCGCGGTGATGTACCTCGGCGAGATCGTCGAGATCGGGCCGGTCGAGGAGATCTTCGACGACCCCGCCCACCCGTACACGAAGGCGCTCCTGTCGAGCGTCCCGCGAGCGAGCACGGACGCGCGAGACGAGGAGTTCACCACGCTCCGCGGCGACGTGCCCTCGCCGCGGAACCCGCCGAGCGGGTGTCGGTTCCACACCCGATGTCCGGAGGCGCGGGCCGCCTGCCGGGAGTCGACCCCCCCGGGGTACGACCTCGGCGAGGAGCGCACGGCGACCTGCTTCCGGACGGACGACGACCACGCCTACTGGGACAGCGAGCCCATCGGCGAGAACGCGGCCGCCGAGGAGCCGGCGGACGACTGAGCGATCCGGTCGCCGCGGTCGCTGCCGCATTTATGTGCTCGCGGACGAACTGGTTCGCTCGTCGTGTCTCGAACCGGGAAGCCGCGTCCGGGTTATCTCTCCCCACCCCCTCGCTTGAGACATGTCGCAGAACGACTCCGTCTCCGACGGCGGCTTCGCGCGACGAACGATCCTTCAGGCCGCGGGGCTCTCGGGCGTCGCCGGGCTGGCGGGCTGTCTGAACGAGGCCACCACCACCGCGAGCGCCGGCGACGACGCGGACCCGCCGGCGACCGACGACGGGCCGACGCTCCCGGAGACGGGGTCGCCGGAGGTCGTCGACCTCGACGAGCGCGGCCGCGAGGTGACGCTGCGCTCGGTCCACGCCCGACACGCGGCCCACCCCGGGAGATCGCTGGGCGGGCCGGTCGAGATGCCGGTGACGTGGGCGTTCCAGGCCGACGACGGGACGCCGAGCGTCCCCGGCCCGGTGCTCCGGGCGACCGAGGGCGACGACCTCTCGATCACCCTCGACAACACCGGCGGGGAGATGCCGCACACGCTCCACTTCCACGGCGTCTCGAAGTCGTGGAAGGACGACGGGGTCCCGTCCACGACGGGGATCACCGTGATGCCCGGCGAGGAGCACACCTACCAGATCGGCGCGGACGTGCCCGGCACCCACCTCTACCACTGCCACTTCAACACCCCGATGCACATGGACATGGGGATGTACGGGATCCTCCGGATCGACCCCGAGGGGTACGAGGAAGCCGACGTCGAGCAGTTCATGACGCTGAAAGACTGGGACACGCGGCTCTCCCGGTCGTACGGCGGCGCGGACGCCAGCTACGACGTTCAGGACCGTCGCCCCGACGCGTTCACGATCAACGGCCGCGTCGCGCCGTACACGCTCAACCCCGACCACGGCTCGCCGGTCGTCGTCAGCGAGGGCGACACGGTGCGGCTCCACCTGGTCAACGCGGGGTTCATGTCGCATCCGATGCACACGCACAACCACCGGTTCCGCACGGTGGAGAAGGACGGCGCGCCGTACCCCGAGGTACTGCAATTACCTGAGGACGTGGTGAACGTCGCGCCCGCGGAGCGGTACACCGTCGAGTTCGAGGCGGACGCGGACCCCGGCATCTACCCGATGCACTGCCACAAGGTGGACCACGTCCAGAACGGCGGCGTCTACCCCGGCGGGATGCTCACTGCCATCGTCTACGAGGAGGCGATGGGGACCGAGGTGTTCGCGGACCTCATGGAGAAAGCGGAGTACGAGATCTGAGCGCCGGGATCTGACCGCACGAACGCTCTCTTCCGATCACCGTTCGCGGACGACGACGAACTCTGCGAGGTCGCGCAGGTACTCGATCGCCTCGGTCTCGGGCGGATCGGCGTCGTCGAGGGCGGCGAGCGCGCGCTCCGACTCGGCGCGGGCACGCTCGTTGATCTCCTCGGGCGACAGCGACGTGACCTGGAGGACGCTCGGGCGGTCCATCTCAGCGTCCTGTCCGGTCGGTTTGCCGAGGTCGTCGGCGTCGGCGGTGGCGTCCAACACGTCGTCGCGCATCTGGAAGGCGACGCCGACGCGCTCCGCGTACTCGCCGAACGAGTCGATCGCGTGGGGGTCGGCGCCGCCCGCGACCGCGCCCAACTCGGCGGCGGCGCGGAACAGCGCGCCCGTCTTCCGGCGCGCCAGATCCATGTACTCGGCCTCGTTGGTCGGGCGCGCGGCGAGCTCGGTCGCCTCGCCCTCGCCGAGTTCGACCATCGCCTCGGCGACGGTGCGCATCGCGCGCGGCTCGGCGGAGAACAGCGCGAACGCCTCGCCGAGCAGGCCGTCACTCGCGATGATCGCCGGGCCGTAGCCGAACTCCGCCCACGCGGCGGGGGTGCCGCGGCGGACCTCGGAGCGGTCGATGATGTCGTCGATCACGAGCGAGGCGTTGTGGACGAACTCGATACCGGCCGCGAAGTCGACCGCCTCCTCGGGGTCGCCGTCGAACGCCTCGCAGGCGAGGACGGTCACCGCGGGGCGGACGCGCTTGCCGCCCGCGAGGACGACGTGCCCCACCTCACCGGACAGCTCCTCGGGCTCGACGTCGTCGATGACCGACTCGATCCGGTCTTCGACCAGCCCGACCCGACGCTGCAAGTACTCCATCTACCGACCGGAGGGCCCCGGCGCGCAAAGGCCTAACGGAACGCCGTGCCGGCGGAGATCCGGACGACTGCGCCGACGCTCGCCCGGGGATCTCTCCCGTGGTTCGCGGCCCCGGAACCTCACCGCCGAGCCGGGACTCCGGCGGCGTTCGCCGCCGATCCGCGGGCGGTCATCCGTTCGTCATAGCGCTCGGCGACGGTCCGCCTCCGGTCCTACTGGAACCGGACGCCTAGGTCGTTGAGCCCGTCGTTGTTCGAGGCGACGTTGATCAGAAGCGGCGTCAGCGCCTCGATCTCGGGTGCGTTGGCGATCCCGCCCGCGTCGAGCGCGCGGAGCCCCTCGATCCCCTCGGCGACGTCCGCGACCGTTCGCTTCGCGTCCTCGTCGTCGCCGATGACGAGCGTGTCGACGCCGAGGTCGGCGTCGAGGTTCGCCAGCCGCGCGGCGGCGAGGTTGTGGAACGCGCCGACGACGGCGACGCCCCCCGGCGCCGCGTCGGCGACGATCGCGGTCACTGAGCCCGCGCCGGGCTTGTGGTAGTGGAACCCCTCGTCGTCGCGTTTCATCCCCGTGGCGGGCGAGACGAGCACGTCGCCGTCGTCCAGCGACCCCGCCACCGCCTCCACGGTGTCGCCGACGTGATACGGCGGCACCGCGAGGACGACGACGCGGGCGTCGGCGGCGACAGCGGCGTTCTCCCCGCCGGTCACCGCGGCGTCGAGCCCGCGGCTCTCCAGTTCGGTCGTGTACTCCTCGGCCTTGGTCTCGGCCTTCTCGGCCTCCCGCGACCCGACCGCGATCCGGTGCGGGGTGTCCGCCGCCAGCCGGAGCGCGAGCCCCTCGCCGATGTCGCCGGTGCCGCCGAGTATCGCGATTCGCATACGAACACTGGGGTCGCTCGCGTCTTAGGGGTTGCGCGACCGGCCGTCCTCGCCACCACCGAAGCCCGCGGTCTCGGGGCGACCGAAGCGGGAGGATTCTTTACCGAGGCGAGGGAGGCCACGCGTATGGACGAGCAGGACCGCGTCGCCGCCTTCGTCGCCGAGCACGGGTTAGAGACCGACCTCGCGCACCGGGTCCTCGACCTCGAGAGCGAGGTCGGCGAGATCGCCAAGGAGGTGGCGACCTCGACCGACTACGGAAGCGAGCCGGACGCCGCCGCGATCGCGACCGACGAGATCGGCGACGCGCTGTTCGCGCTGCTCGCGCTCGCCGAGGCGGCGGACGCCGACGCCGCCGAGGCGCTCGACGAGTCGCTGGCGAAGTACGAGGCGCGGATCGCGTCCTCCGGCGACGCCGGGTCCGGGCAATAGTGACCCGACCGGCGATGCCGGGTCCGGGCAAGACCGACCCGCCCCGGGCGTCGGTTCAAGTGCGTCGGCCGCCTACCCCGCCCATGACCGACACCCCGTCGCTCGCGCTCCGCTACGTCGCCTGCGACGCCTGCGAGACGGTGTTCGCCCGGGCCGACGCCGCTGCGGAGCCGGACGCCTGCGACCGGTGCGGCGCCCCCGCGCTCCGCGAGCTCTCCGGCGTTCGAGGACCGGACGCGTACTTCGTCCCCTGAGTCCGACCGCTCGGGCCGCGGCTCCTGCGCCTCCGACGCGCCGGTCACGCCGACCGGCTCACCGGAGGTCGTCCATCTCTAGGTCGCCGGCCGCGATCGCCTGTAACTCCTCGTCGGAGAGGCGGTCGATCACGAACTCCGGCATCCCTTCCGGTAGCCCCGCCGGGATCGACCGGCCGCCGTCCGTCACCGACGCCGCTTGGAATCCGTCGTCGCCGCCGTCGGCGGACAGCCGGCGCACGCTGCGTTCGACCTCCTCGACCGCCGCGGACTGGCACTCGCTCTCCTCCGCGAGCTCTCCCATCCGCTCCGAGATCTGATTCGACTGCTCGACCACCCCGTCGATCGTCGCGGCGATCTCCTCGGCGGCCGCGGCCTGCTCGTCGGTCACGTCGGAGACCTCGTCGATCCCGTCGGCCGTCTCGGTGACTGCCTCGGCGATGTCGGTGAGGCTCTCCGCCGCGTCGCCGACGCGCTCGCTCCCCTCGTCGACTCGCACCGTCGTCTCCGAGAGGCTCTCGACCGTCTCCTCGGTGTCGGCGCGGATGCCGTCGACCATCGACTCGATGTCGCTCGCGTGCCCCTGCGACTCCTCCGCGAGCGACTTGATCTCGTCGGCGACGACGCCGAACCCGGCACCCGCCTCGCCGGCCCGGGCCGCCTCGATCGAGGCGTTGAGCGCGAGCAGGTTCGTTTGGTCGGCGATCCCGTCGATCGCGTCGACGAACTCGTCGATCTCCTCGACCCGCTCTTGAAGCGCCTCCACGTCGGCCGCCACCTCGTCGACCGCGTCGCCGATGTCGTCCATGGCCGACGCGGCGTCGTCGGCTGCGTCACGGCCGTCCTCCGCGAGGGCCTCTGCCCGGCTGCTCGTCCGATCGACCTCGTCGGCCGTCGACGCCACCTCCTCGACGGTCGCCGAGAGGTTCGCGACCTCGGAGGAGACCTCGGCGACCCGCCGCGACTGTTCCTCGGCCGCGTCGCCCACCTCGGCGGCGCTCTCGGCGACGTCGCCCGCCGACTCGCGGAGGTCGCCGATCGGGTCTTCGACCTCCGCCTCCACCTCCGCCATCAGCTCCTCGTTCCGCTCGACGGCCGCCGAGAGCTTCTCGCTGTACGAGTGGATGTACGTGTCCGTGACGACCTGCATGTCGAGGTTGACGATCCGGAGGACGGAGAGCAGGTCCTCGATCGCGTCGTCGACCTCTGCCTCGACCGCCGCCGCGGTCTCGTCGTCGACCGTCCCGCCGTCGTCGGGGGCCAGCCGGTCGGTGAGCGAGTCGACGAGCCGGTCGCCGATAACCGGGAGGATCAGGTCGTAGTAGACGCCGTACTGCCCGATGTAGTGTTTCATCGGCATTTCCAGCATGTCGTGGATCTTGCCGATCCGCGCCCGGTCCTCGAAGTACTCCGTCCCGTACTCGCCCCCCGCGAGCGTCACGAGGTACGCCGACTGGGTCCGCTTGAGCTGTTCGAGCCCCTTGTCGGACCGGCCGATCACCGCGGTCGTCTGCTCGTGCTCGGTGAGGTTCTCGTAGAAGTCGTCCGCGATCTGCTCCGCGTTCTCCGCGAACGCGTCCTCGTACCGGCTCAGTCGCCGCTCGTCTTCTGCGTCGAAGCCGACGAACTCCTTTCGCCACGCGATCTCGTCCCCGTCGAGACCGATCTCGTCGACCAGCTCACCCACGTCGAGCCCGTCGTTCAAGCCGCCCTGACCGAAGTCGTGCCGGCCGTACTCTCCCGATGTAGCCATGCTGAGACCTCTCCGCTTGGGTTATATAAACGGCCACCCCCAGGTCTCACGGCTGATACCGGCGATTCGTGCCGCCTATCCGCGACGGACGGCCGACCCCGCGTCGGCGCCCGTTCAGTCGGCGCCGGCCGCGTCGCCTTCCGCGGGCGCGTCCCCCTCGGCGACCGGCTCGACCGCGACCGCCGAGTGCTTGAACTCGGGGATCTTCGCCGCCGGGTCGAGCGCGTCGCCCGTCAGCGCGTTCGCGAGCGGGTCCGGGTAGTGGAACGTACAGAACACGACGCCCTCGCGGACCGCCGGCGTGACCTCGGCGGCGACCTCGACGCTCCCGCGCTCGTTCGAGACGGTCACTCGGTCGCCGTCCTCGATCTCGCGATCGGCGGCGTCCGCCGGGTGGATCTGGAGCGCGTCCTCGCCCCGCATCGCCACGAGTCGGTCGGAGCGCCGGCTGAGCGCCCCGCTGTTGAAGTGCTGCATCACGCGACCGGTCGTCAGCGTCAGCTCGCCGGCGTCGAGTTCGTCCGCGGGCGGGACCGGGTCGACGACCGCGAGCGGGGCGGTGCGCTCGCCCGTCGCGAACGTCTCCGCGTGTAACACGTCGGTGCCGGCCCCGTCGCTCGCCGAGAACGGCCACCGCTGGTAGCCGCCGCCGATCTCCGCGTAGCTCATCCCCTCGTAGATCGGGGCGACGCGGGTCAGCTCCTCGAAGGCCGCCTCCGGGCCGTCGTGGTCGAACGCGTCCGGCCGGTCGGTCAGCCGCTGGCCGAGGTCGGTGAGGATCTCGAAGTCCCGTCGCGCGTTCCCCGGCAGGTCCGCGTTCGGCCGCATCCGCATCACGCGCCGGTCGGTGTTCGTCACGGTCCCGGCCTTCTCGGCCCACGCGCTCCCGGGGAGGACCACGTCCGCGTGCTTGGCCGTCGCCGTCTCGAACAGGTCGATGACGACGCAGAAGTCGAGGTCGTCGAACGCCGACGCGACCGCCGTCGCGTTCGGCTCGGTGACGGCCGGGTTCTCGCCGAAGACGACCGCCGCGCGCACCTCGTCGCCGAACCGGTGGGTCGCCTCCACCTCGGTGAGGCCGGGCTCCGCCGGCGGCTCGACCCCCCACACCTCGGCGACGCGCTCGCGGGTGGCCGCGTCCGTCACGGGCTCGTACCCGGGGAGCACGCCTGGCAGTCCTCCAACGTCACTCGTGCCCTGAACGTTGTTTTGGCCCCGCAGCGGGTTCACGCCCGTCCCGGGGCGGCCGACGTTGCCGGTCAGCAGCGCGAGGTTGAGCAGGGCGTGGACGTTGTCGGTGCCGCAGCGGTGCTGGCTCGTCCCCATCCCCGTCACGATCGCGGCGCGGTCGGCCTCGCCGTACGCCCGGGCGGCCTCCCGGATCGCCTCCGGGTCGACGCCGGCCGCCTCGGCGTTCGCGGCGACGTCCACGCCGGCGAGGTGGCCGCGAAGGCGGTCGAACCCGGTCGTGCGCTCGTCGAGGAACGACTCGTCGACGAGGTCCTCCTCGACGAGGACCGCCGCGACCGCGTTCGCCACCTCGATGTCGGTGCCGGGGCGCAGCGGCAGGTGGACGTCCGCCGCCTCGGTGGTGTCGTTCGCGCGCGGGTCGACATGGACCAGTGTCGCGCCGTCGCGGATCGCCGGGAGGAGGTACGACCGGAACGCCACGGGGTGTTGCTCGGCCGGGTTGGCCCCGTTGACGAACAGGCAGTCCGTCTCCCGGAGGTCGTCGAGCGTGTTCGTCATCGCGCCGGCCCCGAACCGCTCGCTCATCGCCGCGACGGTCGAGGAGTGACAGAGCCGCGCGCAGTTGTCGACGTTGTTGGTCCCGAGGACGCGCGCGAGCTTCTGGAGGACGTAGTTCTCCTCGTTCGTACAGTTCGACGACGCGAAGAACTGGACGGCGTCGGGGCCGTGCTCGTCGACCACGCGCCCGATTCCGCTCGCGACGCGGTCGAGCGCCTCCCCCCACGGCGCGGTGACGAAGTGCCCGTCGTGTCGGACCAGCGGCTCCGTCAGGCGGTCCTCGTGGTCGACCACGTCGAACGCGGCCGCCCCCTTCGGGCAGATCTCTCCCTTGGCGTTCACCGCCCCCTCGACGCCGGTCGCGCCGCCGCGGTCGGCGTACTCGATCTGGCAGCCGACGCCGCAGAACGGACAGACGGTGGGGCTCGACTCGAAGCTCCGTTCGGTCGGATCGGGCATCGGTCCCACGTAGGAGCCCCAGCACCCTCCGAACACCCCCGGCGTAGCGTGGTGTTTTAATTACCCTCTCGTCTCGGTGCCGGCCCTCCCGTCCCGGTATCCGTCCCCTCGCCTCGATGTCCGCCCGCCTCTCGCGCCGGTCGACGGTGTTCGTCCGCCGTCTTCGCGCCCCCCGACGCGGCGGCGAGTCACCCGGTCACGGCGTCGCTCTCCGCCGGCGCGAGCAGGCGGCCGAGCGACAGGGCGCCCGCGGTCACGAGGCAGGCGGCGAACGCGATCGTGCCGAGCTTCCCGCCGAAGCCGACGAAGTACGGCGCCGCGCCGACGAACGCCACGCCGGCTGTCCCGCCGGCCAACAGCATCGCGCCGGGCCCTGGGATCCGCTCCGGGGTGGCCATCCCGGCGAACGACGCGCAGAAGGCGACCGCAGCGACCGCGTCGCCCGCGGCGAACAGCGGCGGACAGACGAGGCCGGCCGCGAGCCCGACGACGGCGGAGGCGACGACCGGGCCGTGGTCGAGCTGAACGCTCACGAGGTACGTGACGGGCGCGGCGACGGCCGCCGCGGCGACGAGCCCCGTCGCGACGGCCGGCTCCGGGACCGTCCCCGCGCCGGGAGTCAGCCCGCCGAGCGCCGCCACCGACAGGCAGCCGACGAACGCCGTCGTGCCGAGCTTCCCGCCGAACCCGTTGAACGCGCGCTTGGCGGCGACGAAGACGCCGGCGGCGACGAGGCCGGCGGCGGCCACCGACCCGAGTTCGGCGTCGGCCGCGGGGGTCGCCATCCCGACGAACGAACCGCAGTAGGCGGGGGCGCCGTACGTCTCGGTCAGGAGGTGCGCGCAGAGCCCAACGAGCGCGGACGCGACGACCGCGCCGACGCCCACCCGCACGGAGAGGGCGTACG
>NZ_NEWJ01000030.1:0-31493 GCF_002135045.1 Halorubrum sp. SD683 | reverse complement strand
GGCCGCGAGGAGCACGCGCGAGGGAGTCGGGCGCTCCGAGGGCGACCGAAGGGAGCCCGAAGGACGCGCCCGACGAGGCTAGGGAGGCGTGAGGTGCCGTGCGGTCGCGGTCGGGTGGGGCTCAAAGGGGCAGCCTCGCGGCCGGGGCTTTGAGCTGTTCGCCGTCGTTCTAGATCAACAATTTATAAGCGAACAGCCGCAGCCGGCCGCAGATCGCGGTTATATGTGAGATATCAGTCGCCGTCGCCCTCACCAACCTCGTCGCCCTCGTCCGCCGACCCGTCCCGCAACAGCCCCAGCGCCTCGGCCGCGACCGGGGTCGCCTCGTAGCCGCGTCGCCCCGCGACCTCGGCCTCGTCGACCAGTCCCGCCGCACGGAACTCCGTGAGCGTCCCGTGAAGGTCGGACTCGCACATGTCGGCGGCGTCGAGGAGGTCGATCGCGGCGATCGGTCCCTCGTCGGCGACCACGGCGAGCAGGCCGAGCGAGCGGTCGTCGCGGACCGCCCCGAGCGTCCGGCGGACCGGCTCCGGCACGCCCGAAGCGGCGGTCGCGAGCGGCGACTCGCCGTCGACGACGCTGAGCTCCTCGTTGTCGACGTACCGCTCCGCGCCGGTCGCGGGGTCGCGCACGCGACTCGACTCGGCGGATCGCTTCACGAGGAGGTACGTCTCGCCGTCGCCGTCGCGGACCGTCTGCATGGTCGAACCAGCGCCCCGTCGGACATTACGCTTCCGGGGGATCAGCGGTGGAGTCGGCATCAGTGTCGTCGGCCTCTTCGGGGGGATCCGACTCCGACTCGTCGGCCTCGCCCTGCGAGCGCCGCCACGACCGGTACGTCTGGTACGTTCGGACCCCGGCGAGGAGACCGGCGACGAGCAGCGCCGGGCCGGCCCGCGACCACCCCTCGAAGAACCACACCATGGGGCCGAGCGCGACGAGGAGGACGGCGGCGTTGGCGTAGACGACGGCGACGACGAACGCGCGGAGGGTCCCCTGGTCGACGTCGCTCGCCCCCTCGAAGTCGCCGCCGTCGTCGAACGTCTTCACCGACGGGGCTTTGGGGATGTCGGGCGTCATCTCCCGCTCGGCGTCGGAGCTCTCGCCGACGGAGATCTCGCCCTCGTCGTCCTCGTCGAGGCTGAACACGCCCGGACCTACGCCGGGCCGGGGCAAAGGGGTTCCGTCCGGGCGACGCCGCGGCTACGGGAGGAGACGGACGGAGCGCGCAGGGTCGGCGGGTCGGTCAGAGCGCGTCGGCGAGCCGCACCGTTCGGCTCGCTTCGACCCAGGCGAGGGGGTTCGTCGCGTCGAAAAGCACCACGTTCCCGTCGTCCTCGTACACCTCCACCTCGGCATCGACCGCGTCGGAGTCGGCCGGGCGAGCCGCCTGGGGTCCGGAACGTGGGTCCGAAGACATGGGCCGTGGTAAGAAGTCACACAATATATGCCTTTCCGTGGCGGGATACCTCGCCGCACCCGAAAGCCGTGTTTTTTAGCCGGGTGACGCCGAAGGACGGATATGACTCAGTCGGGGCTGTCGGACTTCTCGTCGGCCGGGGACGCGGACGGCGAGGCCGACGGCGACACGGACACCGAACGGGAGGAGCTGGCCGCGCAGGAGGCGGCCGTCGTCGCCGGGGGCGGACGGGGCCACGTGAACGACGTGGTCGACGTGGACGAGGCGAAGTTCCCGGAGTCGACGGGGACCGTCGAACTGATGATCACCCAGATCGACTACGCCGTCGAGGGGTACGGCAGCGACGAGTACCCGGTCGTCCACGTGTTCGGCCGGCGACCGGCGGAACACGTCGAGGACGCCGACCACGACGTGGTCGAACACCTCCGCGTGCTGGGCGTCGAGCCGTACTTCTACGTCCCGACGGCCGACCTCGACCGCGACCCCGTCGATGAGTACGACGTGGTGATCGGGACGCGCGAGGCGGGCCCCGACGGCGAGCCCTACGAGAGCATCCGCGGCGAGCCGCTCACCCGGATCGTCACCCGGACCCCGCGCGACGTGGGGAACATCCGCGACGACTTCGCGACCAGCTTCGAGGCGGACATCCTCTTCCCGAACCGCTTCCTGATCGACAACGGGATCAACGGCGGCATCCGCGTCGAGGAGCGGCGCCTCGACGACGGGGAAGAGACGATTCAGGTCCACGAGGGGCACCTCGAACCGGCCGAGGTCGACGCCGACCTGCGCGTGAACACCTTCGATATCGAGGTGGACGACCGCCGCGGCTTCCCCGAGGACGGCGAGGAGCCGATCATCTGTCTCACCAGCCACGACTCCTACGAGGACGAGTACGTCGTCTGGCTGTACGACGCGCCGGAGGCCGAGATTCCCCCGCCGGAAGACCTCCCGGAGTACGAGGGGATCGTCGGCGACGGCGCAGAGGTCGACTTCAGGGTCCGCACGTTCGACGAGGAGGCCGCGATGCTCGACGCGTTCGTCGAGTACATCGACGACACCGACCCGGACCTCCTGACCGGGTGGAACTTCGAGGACTTCGACGCGCCGTACGTCCTCGACCGGCTGGAGGTGCTCGACGACGGGAGCGAGTACGACCTCGACGTCGACCGGCTCTCCCGGATCGGCGAGGTGTGGCGCTCCGGCTGGGGCGGCCCGGACGTGAAGGGCCGGGTCGTCTTCGACCTGCTGTACGCCTACAAACGCACGATGTTCACCGAGCTGGAGTCGTACCGCCTCGACGCGGTCGGCGAGCGCGAGCTCGGCGTCGGCAAGGAGCGCTACACGGGCGACATCGGCGACCTCTGGGAGCAGGACCCCGAGCGCTTACTGGAGTACAGCATCCGCGACGTGGAGCTGTGCGTGGAGATCGACCGCAAGCAGGACGTGATCGCGTTCTGGGACGAGGTGCGCACCTTCGTCGGCTGTAAGATCGAGGACGCGCCGACGCCAGGCGACACCGTCGACATGTACGTCCTCCACAAGGCGTTCGGGAAGTTCGCTCTCCCGACGAAGGGCCAACAGGAGTCGGAGGAGTTCGAGGGCGGGGCCGTCTTCGACCCGATCACGGGCGTCAAGGAGATGGTGACGGTCCAGGACCTGAAGAGCCTCTACCCGATGTGTATGGTGACGATCAACGCCGGCCCGGAGACGAAGGTCGACCCCGACGAGTACGGCGGCGAGACGTACGTCGCGCCCAACGGGACCCACTTCCGGAAGGAGCCGGACGGGATCATGCGCGAGATGGTCGACGAGCTGCTCTCCGAGCGCGAGGAGAAGAAGGCGCTCCGGAACGACCACGACCCGGGCACCGAGCCGTACGAGCAGTACGACCGGCAGCAGGGAGCTGTCAAGGTTATTATGAACTCGTTATATGGGGTTACGGGATGGGATCGGTTCCGCCTCTACGACAAAGAGGGCGCGGCAGCCGTTACTGCGACCGGCCGCGAGGTCATCGACTTCACGGAGGAGGCGGCAGAAGAGCTTAATTATCAGGTAGCTTATGGTGACACCGACTCGGTTATGTTATCCCTTTCTGACATGTCGGAACGGGAGGCGATCGAGACCTCCTTCGAGATAGAGGACCACATCAACGAGCGCTACGACGACTTCGCGCGCGACGAGCTCAACGCCGACGAGCACCGCTTCGAGATCGAGTTCGAGAAGCTCTACCGGCGCTTCTTCCAGGCGGGCAAGAAGAAGCGGTACGCGGGCCACATCGTCTGGAAGGAGGGGAAAGACGTCGACGACATCGACATCACCGGCTTCGAGTACAAGCGCTCGGATATCGCCGGGATCACGAAAGAGGTCCAACAGAACGTCATCGAGACGATCGTCACCGGCGACGACATCGACGAGGACATGGAGGAGGTGAAGTCGTACCTCGAAGGCGTCATCGCGCGGGTGCTCGACGGCGACGTGGACCTCGACGAGATCGGGATCCCCGGCGGGATCGGCAAGCAGCTCGACGCCTACGACACGCCGACCGCGCAGGTCCGCGGCGCGAAGTACGCCAACCGCATGCTCGGGACGAACTTCGGGAGCGGGTCGAAGCCGAAGCGGCTGTACATCGAGAAGGTCCACCCGGACTTCTGGACGCGAATGGAGGAGGAGGAAGGGCTCGACCCCCAGCGCGACCCCCTGTACGGGGAGTTCAAGCGCGACCCGGACGTGATCTGCTTCGAGTACGCCGATCAGGTGCCCGAGGAGTTCGAGGTCGACTGGGAGAAGATGCTGGACAAGACGCTCAAGGGGCCGATAGAGCGCGTGATCGAGGCGCTCGGGATGTCGTGGGAGGAGGTGAAGACGGGGCAAGAACAGACCGGACTCGGCTCGTTCATGTGACTGCCGACGAGCGCGAACGCGCTCTCTGGAAAGCACTTTTCGATTGCTAGAAAATTTCTTGGTCGATATGCGATTTTTGACGGGGAGATGCGTAACCATTAACCCCCTCAACCCCCACCATCGATGTACGAGGCACGAGAATACATATGGCTACTCTCGAAATCAACGATCTTCACGCACGAGTGGCGGAAGAGGGCGGCGAACGCATCCTTCTCGGCGTCGATCTGACCGTCGAGTCGGGCGACATCCACGCGCTGATGGGACCGAACGGCTCGGGGAAGTCGACGCTCGCGAAAGTGATCGCCGGCCACCCCGCCTACGAGGTCACCGGCGGTGAGATTCTGCTCCACCTCGACGAGGCCGACGTCGCCGACGTGGACGTCGACCTCGACGACGAGGACTATCACTGGGAGCTCCTAGAGCTGGAGCCGAACGAGCGCGCTGCGCTCGGCATCTTCCTCGGCTTCCAGTACCCCGCGGAGATCGAGGGCGTCACGATGACGAACTTCCTCCGACAGGCGCTCAACGCGAAGGCGGACGAGCGCGAGGAGCTGTTCGAAGACGAGGAGGAGGAGGCCGCCGAGGCCGAGGCCGAGGACGACGACGAGGGGTACGAGACCTCCCCAATGGAGGGCCCCGCCGACGACGGCGAGATCGGCGTCGCCGAGTTCCAGGAGATTCTCTCCGAGAAGATGGAGCTCCTCGACATGGACGAGAAGTTCATGCAGCGCTACCTCAACGCCGGGTTCTCCGGCGGCGAGAAGAAGCAGAACGAGGTCCTCCAGGCCGCGATGCTGGAGCCGAGCGTCGCCGTGCTCGACGAGATCGACTCGGGGCTCGACATCGACCGCCTGAAAGACGTCTCGAAAGGGATCAACGCGCTCCGCGACGAGCAGGGCACGGGCGTCCTCCAGATCACGCACTACCAGCGCATCCTCGACTACGTCGAGCCCGACCACGTCCACGTCATGCTCGACGGGGAAGTCGTCAAGAGCGGCGGCGCGGAGCTCGCCGAGAAGCTCGAGGACGAGGGGTACGACTGGGTCCGCGAAGACGCCTACGAGGCGGCGTAACCGAATGTGGGCACGCGACACACGTAAACACGGGAATCAGTAACAATACACTATGAGTTCACAACAGGACGACCTCAAGGAGACAGACACCGAGGCTCGCTTCGAGTTCAAGAAGGAGGAGAAGTCCGCCTTCCAGACCGAGAAGGGTCTCACCGAGGAGACGGTCCGCGTCATCTCGGAGGACAAGGACGAACCGGAGTGGATGCTGGAGCGACGCCTGCGCGCGCTCGAGCAGTTCCAGGAGATGCCGATGCCGACCGACTGGCCCGGCCAGCCGGACCTCTCCGAGATCGACATCGACGAGATCGTACCGTACATCCGCCCGGACATCGAGGCCCGCGGCGGCGCCGAGAGCTGGGAAGACCTCCCCGAGGAGATCCAGGACACGTTCGACAAGCGGGGCATCCCGGAGGCGGAGAAGAACGCGCTCTCGGGCGTCGGCGCGCAGTACGAGTCCGAGATCGTCTACCAGAACATGCAGGAGCGGTGGGAGGAGAAGGGCGTCATCTTCTGTGACATGGACAAGGCCGTCCAGGAGCACGAAGAACTCGTCCGCGAGCACTTCATGACGAAGTGCGTCCCCCCGAGCGACAACAAGTTCGCGGCGCTTCACGGCGCCATCTGGTCGGGCGGCTCGTTCGTCTACATCCCCGAAAACACCACCGTGGAGATGCCGGTCCAGGCGTACTTCCGGATGAACTCCGAGGGGATGGGTCAGTTCGAGCACACGCTCATCATCGCCGAGGAGGGCTCCGAGGTCCACTACATCGAGGGCTGTTCCGCGCCGAAGTACTCGGCGTTCAACCTCCACTCGGGCGGCGTCGAAGTGTTCGTGGGCGAGGACGCCCACGTCCAGTACTCGACCGTCCAGAACTGGTCGAAGAACACGTACAACCTCAACACGAAGCGCGCCATCGCCGAGAAGGGCGGGCGCATGGAGTGGATCTCCGGCTCGATGGGCTCGAAGGCGACGATGCTGTACCCCTCGACGATCCTGAAGGGCCGCGGTGCCTCCGACAACCACATCACCATCGCCTTCGCGGGCGAGGGCCAGGACATCGACACCGGCGCGAAGGTGTACCACAACGCGCCGGACACGAAGTCCACGGTCGAGTCGAAGTCGATCGCGAAGGACGGCGGCCGCACCAACTACCGCGGGCTCGTCCACATCGCGGACGGCGCCGAAAACTCCTCGACGGCCGTCGAGTGCGACGCGCTGATGTTCGACAACGAGTCGACGTCGGACACCATGCCGTACATGGAGATCAACGAGTCGAAAGTCGACGTCGCCCACGAGGCGACCGTCGGGAAGATCGGCGACGAGGACATCTTCTACCTCCAGTCGCGCGGGCTCGACGACGACGACGCCAAACAGATGATCGTCTCCGGGTTCATCGAGCCGATCACGGAGGAACTGCCGATCGAGTACGCCGTCGAGCTGAACCGCCTCGTCGAACTCGAGATGGAGGGCTCGCTCGGATAACATGAGCACGCAAGCAATCGAGAGCCTCTCGGAGGACACGGTACGACGCATCGCCGACGAACGCGACGAGCCCGAGTGGCTCTTGGAGACCCGTCTGAACGCGCTGGCCGCGCTGGAGACCGCGGAGCTGCCCGACGTCATCCAGACGCCGGGCCGCCGCTGGACCGACCTCGAGGCGCTGGACTTCGAGTCGCTCGTCGACCCGCTGAACCAGGCGGACGAGACCGAGCGGACCGCGGGCGACGACGAGGTCGTCGTGCTGCCGTTCACCGAGGCGCTCGCCGAGTACGGCGACGTCATCGAGGCGAACTTCGGCTCCGTCCTCGACCCCGAACACAACTATCTCACGGCGCTTTCGGTCGCGCTGTTCACCACCGGTACGTTCGTCTACGTTCCCGAGGGCGTCGACGTCGAGGACGTGACGGTGCGCGCGGAGATGAACTCCCGTTCGCTGTTCAGCCAGACGCTCGTCGTCGCCGAGGAGTCGTCGTCGGTGACGATCCTCGAGTCGATCACGTCGGGCGACGCCGACGTGAGCGGCGACCGGTACTTCTCGAACCTCGTCGAAGTCGTCGCGGGCGAGAACTCGAATGTCCAGTTCGGCTCGCTCCAGAACCTCGACGACGACGCCTACACCTACTCGCTGAAGCGCGGCGTGACCGACACGTACGCGACGGTCGACTGGATCGAGAGCAACTTCGGCTCGAAGCTCACCCGCTCCGACATCGAAACCGAGCTCGAGGGCGACGGCTCCGAGAGCCAGATCGTCGGGACGTTCTTCGGCACGGACGACCAGCACTTCGACATCAACGCCCGCGTGTGGCACCAGGCGGAGCAGACGACCGCCGACCTCGTCACCCGCGGCGTGCTCGACGACGTGGCGCGCTCCGTCTACGAGGGCGTTCAGGACGTCGGCGAGGACGCGTGGAACACCTCCAGCTACCAGCGCGAGAACACGCTGATGCTGTCGGACGACGCCGAGGCCGACGCGTCGCCGAAGCTGATCATCCACAACCACGACACCGAGGCGTCCCACTCCGCGACGGTCGGACAGGTCGACGCCGAGGACCTGTTCTACCTCGAGAGCCGCTCGATCGACTCGCGGACGGCCCGGAACATGCTCGTCGAGGGCTTCTTCGTGCCCGTCCTAGAGGAAATCGCGGTCGACGAGTTCCGCGACGACGTCGAGGAGCTCGTCTTCGAGCGGCTCCAGTAAGCCGTCGGCGCCGAACGGATTTTTTCAGCCCCGCCCGGAGTCCCGGAGCGACCGGCGAGCGAGGGGAACCGCTTAAGACCGACGACGCCCGAGTTGTTCGTATGCGAACCCGCGTATCGTGCCGTCTCGGGTGGTCGCGGTGAGCGTGAGCCAGCGGGTCGCCTCCGACGACCAACTCGCGCGGCTGCTCCAGATCGGAATCGTGCTGGAGGAGGTCGTCGAAGCGCGAGCGCATCGCCACTACCAGCAGTTGGACACCGAACTCGACGCGGAGGTGGAGACGCTCCTCGCGGACGCGGCCGAGGAGTCGGCGGACCACCGCGAGCGGCTGGAGTCGCTCATCGACGGGCTCGGCGTCGACAGCGTCCCGTTCGACGAGATCGAGTCGCTCGTCGACGCCCGCTACGGACGGACGCGGCCGGAGGACTTCGACGACGTGCTGTACGACCAGCTGTGCAACGAGGAGACGGCGTACAAGTTCTACGACGACCTCATCGAGGCGATCGAGGGGTCCGACGGGTCGTTCTCGGTCGACCGCGAGGAGCTGATCGCGACCCTGACGGCGATCCGCGACGAGGAGGCCGAGGGCGTACGCGAGGTCACGGAGGTCATGGAGCGCCGATGAACCGGACAGACGAGTCGCCGACGAGCGCCGACGGAGGACAGCCGTGAACACCGCAGATCAGTACCTCAAGACGATATACGTCGTACAGGACAGCGAAGACGGACCCGCCTCGACCGGGTCGATCGCCGATGCGCTCGGCGTCAGCCCGGCCAGCGCCAACGAGATGATCGGCAAGCTCGAAGAGCGCGGGCTCGCCGAACACGAGAAGTACAAGGGCGTCAAGCTGACCGACGACGGCATCGTCCGGGCCAGGGACGCCCTCCAGACCTACTGTATCATCGAGCGGTTCCTCGCGAACGTCCTCGCGGTCGAGGACTATCAGGCCGAGGCCCGGGAGCTCGAGGCTGTCATCGACGACACGGTCGCCGAGCGGCTCGACACGATCATCGACCGGCAGCCGGAGTGTCCGGACTGCTTCGACCCGGAGTCCGACGCCTGCGCGTGTTTGGAGATCGCGCCGGGGCCGGTCGAGCCGGAACAGCAGTAAAACGGCCGCAGAAACTTCTCCAGAGGTCCTTAGACTCCGGTCGAGTACCGCAGGATACCGGCGATGCCGCCGAACGCGTCGAGCAGCTGTTCGCCCTTCTCGAAGTCCGTGGAGATGAACTTCGTGTCCGTCCCGCGCTGTTCGGCGATGGCCATCAGGTGTTCGATGACGTCCTCTCGCTCCTCGACCTCGGCCGCCTCGCCGCACTCGCTACATTCGTGGTCCGGCGTCGAGTGGCGGGCGTCGATAACCTCGTACTCCTCGTGGCCGTCGGGGCACTCGTAGACGACGACGTCGGAGCGAAGGTCCTCGGAGATGAGCAGGCGGTCCACCGATCCCATGATCAGGTTGCGGCGGGTCTGCTCGAACCCGTAGGTCGCCTCCTGCCCGGTGTTGAGCTTCTCGAAGAACTCTTCCATGTTGCGTTTGTCCTCGACGATCTCCTGGTCGGCGAGCGCCTCGCTGGCGTTGTCGACGAGGTCTTTCAGGCCGGACTCATCGGTGTAGGCCACGTCGAACTTGCCGAGCACCTTGTCCTGAAGCTCGTGGTGGAGGTAGTCGCCGTCGAGGAACTCGTCTTTGGTCGGCGAGGGACCGCCGACGAGGATGCCGTCGAGTTCGTGGCGCTTGTCGACGAACAGGTCGTTGGCCATCCCAGCGACCTCCTGGTAGAAGTTGTCGATCGCTTCGAGGCGCAGGCGGGCGAATCGCTGTGCGGACTGACCCCCCTTCCGCTGTTTGCCGGGGACGAGCGAGGAGGCGGACTTGACCGCCTCGACGCGTTTCCCCTTCAGCCAGCCGACGTTCGCCTCGCGGCGGTCCAAGACGATGAGCCCGAACAGCCCGGAGTCCTCGAGCATGTGTTCGAGCGGCTCGGTGAGGAACTCCGAGTCGCAGTGGTAGCGGAACGACTCGACGGGCTGCGGGGGCGACTCCAGCGTCCGGGTGACCATGTCGGTCTGGCCGCCGCCGCTGTCGATGGCGCCCGAGAATATCACGATCCCGTTGTCCGGCGGGAAGGTGTCGTAGTAGCGCAGCCGGTCCTTGATCGACGTCAACGCGTCCTGAACGGCCGTCCGCGTCTGCTTGGACTTGATGTTGGACGCCTCGCTGTGCTCTTGGGTGACGTGCGCCACCACGTCGGAGATCTGCCTGTCCTCGGGGATGTAGATGGTGACGAGCTGGGTGCCGGAGCCCTCGTACTCCTTGAGTTCCTCGATGACCTTGCGGAACTCGTACTTCCGGCGGTCCGCGTTCGCCTCCTGTGCGTCGCTACTCATTACTCCGAATACGGTCGCGTGCGTGTAAGTAATCTTTGACCTGTCGATACGGGCGGAAGCGTCCGTCTCGGCCGCGTTTGGCGGTGGATCGCTCGGAGCCCCGCTCCGGGCGACGGAGGACGGGATACCCTCGATTTACATCGACTCCGGCGCCTCGACGCCCAGCACGTCGAGCGCGTTCGCCATCGTGTGCTTCGCGGCCGCGACGAGCGCGAGCCGGGCGTCCCGCAGGGCCTCGGTCTCGGCGGTCACGACGGGGCACTCGCGGTAGAAGGCGTTGTACGCGTCCGCGAACTCGCGGGTGAACGTCGCGATCGTGTGCGGCTCCAAGTCGTCCGCGGCGGCCTCGATTGCGGCGGGGAAGCGCGCGACCTCGCGGAGGAGCTCGCGGGCCGCGTCGGTTTCGAGCGCGCCCGCGTCGACGTCCAAGGCGTCGGGGTCGACCTCGCCGTCGGCGTCCGCCGTCACGCCCGGCACGTCGATCCCGGCGGCGGCCGCCTCGCCGAGGATGCCGGCGCAGCGCGCGTGGACGTACTGGACGAACGGCGCCGACTGCGCCTCGAAGTCGAGCGCGTCCTCCCACTGGAAGGTGATCGCCTTCGCGGGCTGTTTGGAGACGATGTCGTACCGGACCGCGCCGATCCCGACCTGGTGGGCGATGCGCTCGACGTCCGCGTCGGTGAGGTCGTCGTCGCGGATGCGGTCGTCCATCCGGGACTCGACGGCGTCGCGGGCGCGGTCGATCGCCTCGTCGAGGAGGTCGTCGAGCATCACACCCGTCCCCTTCCGGGTCGACATCTTCCCGTCGGGCAGGTTGACGTACGAGTAGATGACGTGGCCGAGGCGGTCGGTGTCGTTCCCGAGCAGTTCGAGGGTCGCCGAGAGCTGGTCGGCCTGGAGCTTGTGGTCCTCGCCGAGGACGGTGACGGCGCGGTCGTAGTTCGCGAACTTCCACTCGTGGTGGGCCAGGTCGCGGGTGGTGTAGAGGCTGGTGTCATCGGAGCGCAGGAAGACGAGGTTCTTGTCGATCCCCCACTCGTCGAGCTCCAGCTGCCAGGCGTCCTCCTCGTAGACGGCGTGGTCGGTCTCTTTCAGCCGGCCCGCGATGTCGTCGGTGGATCCGTCGCGCATGAACCGCGTCTCCTTGACGAACTCGTCGAACTCCGCGGGGAGGCGGCCGAGGCACGCCTTCATTCCACCGAGGACGGCGTCGACGACCTCGCCGACGCGCTCGTACGTCTCCTCGTCGCCCGCCTCGAGCCCCTGGAGGATCGACTGGATCTCCGCCTCCGCGGCCTCAACCGCGTCGTCGTCCGCCTCCTCTAAGAAGGCGTTCCCCTTCCGGTAGTAGCGCACGAGGTCGTACTCGGCGCGGTCGCGGGCGGGCTCCGCGTCGAGGTCCGGCTCGTCGAACCGCTCGTACGCCCAGGTGAACACCGCCATCTGCCGGCCCGCGTCGTTGACGTAGTAGTGGCGGTCCACGTCGTAGCCGGCGTACGCGAGGAGGTTCGCGACCGCGTCGCCGACGATGGGGTTGCGCGCGCGGCCGACGTGGACGGGGCCGGTCGGGTTCGCGCTGGTGTGTTCGACCACGACGCTCGTGTCGCGGTCGGGGAGCGCGCCGTAGTCGGCGTCGACCGCGGCCGCGTCGAGCGTGTCGGCGAGGTAGCGCTCGTTCGCGTGGAAGTTGACGTACGGCCCCGCGGTGTCGACGCTCGCGACGTAGTCCGCGTTCCCGACCGACACCGCCTCGGCGACAGTCGCCGCGACGTTCGGCGGCGCGTCGCCGACCTCGCCCGCGAGTCGGAAGGCGACGCTGGAGGCGAGCGTCGCGTCCATGTCGTCGGGCGGGCGTTCGATGCCGAGGTCGTCGGTCGGGAGGGCGAGCGAGTCGAGCGCGTCCGCGAGCGCCGCCTCGACCTCCGACCGGAACTGCCGGAACATACCGTCCGTTCGACGGGCGGGTTAAAAGGCCCTTCCGAAGCGGCGCGGCGGGCGGAGACGCGGATCGAACCGCGAGCGACACCGCCACGGGAAACCCACCGGGTTGTGCGCAACAGCCGTCCGTATCGCTCCGTTGACGCCGCCGCCTCCGGTCGGTTATCGGGACAGTTTCGGCAGTCGAGCGATCCGGTCGGCGTTCGGGACCCCCTTCGGTTCGCCTGCGGCGGGACTGAAGTGCCTCCGCGGTCCGCACCCGACCGGCGGAGTTCGTCGGAGGGGATCGCGCTACTCCACGATCTCGTCGATCAGCTCGCGCGCACTGCGCCGAACCGCCGCGTCGCTCTCGACCGACGGTTCCCACCCGAGGGCGGCGAGCTTCTCGATCGACAGCCGCATCTTCGGTACGTCGCCGGTCCAGCCGCGGTCGCCGCCGGTGTAGGCGTACTCCGGGTCGACGCCGAGCTCCTCGCTCACGATGTCGGCGATGTCGGTGACGGAGGTCGTCGTCCGCGTCCCGAGGTTGTAGACGTTGTACGCGGCGTCTGCGTTCTCGACCACGTGCCGGATGGCGTCGACACACTCCGAGACGTGCATGTACGACTTCTCCTGCCGGCCGTCGCCGAGGATCTCCAGTTCGGTCGGATCCTCGGCTAACTTCTCGATGAAGTCGGGGATCACGTTGCCGCGCTGGCGCGGGCCGACGATGTTCGCGAACCGGAACACCCACGACCGGACGCCGTAGGAGTGCGCGAACGTCGATATCAGCGCCTCGTCCGCGAGCTTCGCGGAGCCGTACATCGAGATCGGTTCGAGGGGGGCGTAGTCCTCGGGGGTCGGTCGCGGCGCCTCGCCGTACACCGTCGAGGAGGAGGTGAACGCGAAGCGATCGACGCCGACCTCGCGCATGCGCTCCAAGACGTTGTACGTCATCTCGGTGTTCTCCTCGAACAGCGCGCGGTCGTCGTCGTAGTTCGTGTCGGTGTACGCCGCGAAGTGGAAGACGACATCGAGGTCGTCGGTGACGACGCGCGCCACGTCGTCGGGGTCGGTCATGTCCGCTTCGACGAACGCCGCGCCCTCGGGGACGCGGTCGCGGGTCCCCTTCGAGAGGTCGTCGGCGACGCGGACCGTCGCGCCGCGGTCGAGCAGGTCGGCCGCGAGGTGGCTTCCGACGAGACCGGCGCCGCCGGTGACGAGGACGCGCGAATCGGCGAGGTTCATATCGGCCCGTCGGCGGTCGCGGATAAGTAGGTGTGGAATCGCGACGAGCGGGGTCGACACGGAGGCGAAGCGAACGGAACCGGGTCACGTCCGTGTCGGTCGAAGCGCCGGCCGCACCGATCCGAGCGCAGACCGCGCCGATCCGATCGTCGCCGACGGCGAGTGCCGCCGAGCAGATCGCCGGCGACGCCGTAGGGACGGCTGTGTCAGAGCGTGGTCAGAGGTTCTCGAACGCCTCGTCGACCATCTCGCCGGTGTCGGCGATGATGCCGGCCATCTCGTCGTCGTCGGGCGCCATGCCCGCGAGGCGAGCGAGACGCATGATAGAGACGTGATAGACGCGCTGCGTCCCGGGCGCTTCCTCCCAGACGACGACGTTACACGGCATGAGCGCGCCGAGCTTGTTGTCGGTCGCGTCGAGCGCCCGGTCGGCGACAGCCGGGTTACACGCGCCGAGCACGTAGTAGGGGTCGCGGCCCGCGTCGACCTTCTCGTTGAGCATCTCGGACGGCGAGAACTCGACCGGGACGCCGAATCCGGCGTCGGTGAACACCTCGCGGACGTGTTCGATCGCCTCCTCGTGGCCCATCTCGAGGGTGGCCTGCTCTTCGCCGATGTCGTCCGGGTCGATCTGCGTCGGGTCGATCGGAAGCGTCATTCGTGTATCGTCTTGGGCCTACGTAACAAAGGCTCTTCGGATGTCCTACCGAGAGAGCGGAGCAGCCGTGAACTGAACCGGACTGTCGCCGACTCGACTGTAGTAGTATTGTACTAATTAGGAACAACTTTAACCCACTCTGTCGCCCTATTGTCCGATACGATGACCGCGTCAGTGCGTGACGACCTCGAACGGGACTTGGGGTGTATCGACCTCCTCGAGTGTATTCACGGGCTCAACGAGCGGGATCAGGCGGTGTTTCAGGCGCTCCAAGGAGTGAACGAAGGGCTCACCGTCGACGACGTGGCGGACCGGCTGGAGTGTGAGCGGTCGACGGCGTACCGGTCGATCTCGCGGCTCGTGGACGCCGGCGTCGTCGTCCAGCGACAGGAGAACTACGATCAGGGCGGGTACTACTACGTCTACCGGCCGCGAACGCCCGAGGAGGCCGCTCGCGAGATGCAGCAGCTGCTCAACAGCTGGTACGCGACCGTCGGTCAGCTCATCCAAGAGTTCGAGGACCGGTACGGCGGCGAGGCGGACGAGCGCGGGGATCGGTCGCTCCAGCCCGGACCGTGACGCGCGGGCGACCGCGACGCCCAGCGATTAGTATTGTGCGAAACATACAAAATAAATAAATCGTTGGGGATCAAAGGGGATGGCATGGCCGAAGACACGGGAGCGACCCGGCCGCCGACGGACCCGGACGACGCTCCCGCCGAGTACGTGCGAGCCAACCGGGAGGAGCTGGTCTCGCTGGCCCTCGATCTGCTCGCGGTCGACACGTCGAACCCGCCCGGCGACACGCGCGAGATCGTCGCGGCGATCGAGCGGTTCCTCGACCCGCTTCCGGTCGAGGTCGAGCGGTTCGCCGTTGACCCGGCGAAGCCGAACCTGCTCGTCCGGGTCGACGGCGCGTCCGACCGAACGCTGCTGTACAACGGACACCTCGACACCGTGCCGTTCGACGCCGACGCGTGGACGCGCGACCCGCTCGGCGAACGCGCCGACGGCCGCGTCTACGGCCGGGGCGCGACCGACATGAAGGGCGCCCTGGCGTCGCTGCTGTTCGCGCTCCGGGCCGTCGTCGCGACCGACGCGGAGCCGCCCGTCGACCTCCTGTTCGCCTTCGTGAGCGACGAGGAGGTCGGCGGCGACGCGGGGCTCCCGGCGCTGCTCGATGCCAGAGCGCTCGACGCGGACGCGTGCGTGATCGGCGAGCCGACCTGCGAGGAGGGTCGCCGCTCCGTCACGGTCGCGGACCGGGGGAGCATCTGGCTGACGCTCGAAGCCGCCGGCGAGGCGGCGCACGGCTCTCGACCGATGCTCGGGGTCAACGCGGTCGACCGGCTCTACGGCGCCGTCGAGACGATACGCGAGCGGTTCGGCGCCGAGCGGCTAGAGATCGACGCCGAGATGGAGCCGATCGTCGAGGAGTCGGTCGAGTACTACGCCCCGTCGATGGGCGAGGCGACCGCTCGGGACCTATTCCGGTACCCGTCGATCAACCTCGGCGTCCTCGAGGGCGGCGACGCGGTGAACGCCGTCCCGGGGTCCGCCCGCGCCGAGGTCGACGTGCGGCTGACGGCGGGCGTCCACACGCCCGACGTGCTCGCGGCCATCCGCGACTGCGTCGCCGACTGCGAGGGGATCACGGTCGCCGACGTTTCCTGGAGCGTCGGCACCACAGAGGACCCCGCCAGCCCGCTGGTCGACGCCGTCGCGTCGACGGCGGCGGCGGTCACCGGGGACCGCGTCTTCCGTCGGAGCGCCACGGGCGGCGGCGACGCCAAGAAGCTCCGGAACGCCGGGATATCGACCGTCGAGTTCGCCCTCGGGACCGACACGCTCCACGCCCCCGACGAGTACGTCCCGGTCGACGCGCTCGTCGACAACGCGGTGGTCTACGCCCGGCTCCCCGCCGCGTGGCGCTCTCGGGTCGACTAGCTGCCCGCGGACGAGCGGGGCGACTCGGGCACGCCGGTCGGCGACGGTCGAGAAAGACTTAGATAGCGGACTGGTTCACGTATGGGTATGGAGGACAAGACCGATGCGACGAGCGAGCCGCCTCGGGGGGCCGACGACGGGTCCGTGAGCGGCGGACACGGGTTCGCGGGCGGCGGGAGTGACGGACGCCGCCTTCCGGCGGACGGAACGGGAGCCGGCGCGTCGGGCCCCCGCTGACGATGGAGCGGTTCCAGAACACCGGCCAGCCCGACTGGGACTGGTGGGGGAAGCTCTGGCCGACGCCGGGCGCGACGCTCCGGCAGCTCGGGGTCGAGCCCGGCCTGTCGGTGGCCGAGGTCGGCTGCGGGAGCGGCTACTTCGCGCTCCCGGCCGCCCGCATCGCCGAGCCCGCGCCCGTGTACGCCGTCGACTTGGACGAGGCGCTGCTCGACGAGCTCGACGCGCTCGCCGGGCGACAGGCGATCGGGAACGTCGTCCCGGTCCACGGCGACGCCCGGGACCTGACCGGTGTCCTCCCGGAGCCGGTCGACGTGCTCGTCGTGGCGAACACCTTCCACGGCGTCGACGACCGCGCCGAGTTCGTCGAGGAGACGTTCCGAGCGGTCGCGCCCGGCGGCAGCCTGGTCGTCGTCAACTGGCACGACCGGCCGCGCGAAGCGACGACCGTCGAGGGGGAGCCCCGGGGACCGCCGACGGGGCTCCGGATGGACCCCGAGGAAACGGCGGAGGCCGTCCGGGGGGCGGCGCCGTTCGAACTCGACCGGCGGATCGATCTGCCGCCGTACCACTACGCGGTCGCGTTCGACCGGTAGCGCCGCCGACGCCCCAACCGTCAGCGACGCCCCGACTGCCGCCGACGCTGACCGATCCGCGCCGAACACGAGGATTTTTATATTGTGGAATGAGCGCACAAGACTAATACGCCACGCGCGTAACTGTCTGGTGTGAGACCCCCATGACCGACATCGAACCCGAAGAAACCGTCGACGCCAGAGGCGCAGCGTGCCCCGGTCCCCTGATGGACCTCATCGGAGCGATCCGGAGCGCGGAGTCGGGCGACGTGGTCCGGCTCCTGAGCGACAGCGACGGGTCGCTCACCGACGTTCCCGAGTGGGCCGATGAGGCCGGCAACGAACTGCTCGCCGTCGAAGAGCTCGACGAGCACAACGCGTTCTACGTGGAGAAAGCATGACCGAACGCATCGTCATCGTAGGCGGCGGGACCGGCGGATCGGTGCTCGCCAACGACCTCGCCGACCGGCTCGGTCCGGAGCTCGACGCCGGCGACGTGGAGGTCACCCTGATCAACGACGGCCCCGACCACGTGTACAAGCCGGTCTGGCTGTACGTGCCGTTCGGCAAGCGCGAACCGGCGGACGGTCGCCGCGCGCTCGACGAGCTGGTCGACGACGCGGTCGACCTCCGGATCGACCGCGTGTCCGAGATCGACACGGATTCGCAGACGCTCCGGTTCGACGGTACCGCGCCGTCGATGGAGTACGACCACCTCGTGCTGGCGACCGGGTCGACGCTGGAGCCCGAGCAGATCCCCGGGCTCGTCGAAGGCGGACACGACTACTACAGCGAGTCGGGCGCGACGGCCCTTCGAGAGGAGCTGCTGGAGTTCACCGAGGGCGAGCTCGTCTTGAGCGTCATCGGGACGCCCCACATGTGTCCCGCGGCGCCGCTGGAGTTCGTCTTCATGACCGACGACTGGTTCCGCGAGCGCGGCCTGCGCGAGGACGTCGAGGTCACCTACACGTACCCGATCCAGCGCGTTCACGGGAATCCCCACATCGCCGAGTGGGCCCGTCCCATCATGGAGGACCGGGACATCAACGTGGAGACGTTCTTCAACGCCGAGTCTGTCGACCCCGACGCGGAGACCGTCACGTCGATGGAGGGGACCGAGCTCGACTACGACCTCCTCGTCTCGATTCCGCCTCACGGCGGCGTCGACCTGATCGAGGAGGCCGGCCTCGGCGACGACGGCTGGGTCGACGTGGACAAGCACACGCTAGAGGCGGCGGCCGCGAACAACGTCTACGCGCTCGGCGACACCGCCGACACGGGCGTCCCGAACGCGGGCAGCGTCGCGCACTACCAGGCCGGCGTCGTCGGCCAGCGCCTCGCCAGCGAGGTCCGAGGCCGCCCCGCGACGGCGACGTACGACGGGAAGACCCTGTGCTTCATCGAGACCGGGATGGACGCCGCCTCGTTCGTCGAGTTCGACTACGAGCGCCCGCCGTCGCCCGCGCCGCCCTCGGAGAAGCTCCACTGGTCGAAGCTGGCGTACAACGAGTCCTACTGGCTCACCGCGCGAGGGTTGCTCTGACCATGTCCGAGACGCACGAACCCGAGCCGGACGACCTCGAAGCGGCCATCGCGGAGAACCCGGAGGCGGTCGCCGAGCTCGTCGAGCGGCTCGACGCGGTCAACGAGCTGTTGGACGTGCTCTCGCTGGGCGAGGGCGCGCTCTCAGACGAGAGGGTCCGCGAGCTCTCGGCCACGGGGTCGACGCTCGCGGAGTCCGCCGACGGCCTGGCGACCGACGAGACCGTGGGGCTGGCCGAGGCGGTCGGCGAGAACGGCGACGAGCTGCGGGAGGCGCTCGACACGCTGCTCACGCTCCAGCGGAGCGGCACGCTCGACGAGCTGGCCGAGGTCGCGGAGGTCGGGTCGCTGGCGACCGCGGCCCTCGACGACGAGATGGTCGCGTCGCTGGCCGGGACCGGCGCCGCGCTCGGCGAGGTGGCGCAGACCGCGGCCGACGACGACACCCGCGAGGGCGTCGAGACGCTGCTGAAGGGGGTCGGCGAGGCGGAGCGCGACCCGCCGGATCGGGTCGGGGCCGTCGGGCTGATCCGCGGGGTGCGCGACCCGGACGTCCAGTACGGGCTGGGCTACCTGCTGGCGGTGGCGGGCGCGATCGGCCGCGAGCGCGCCGGGCGCGAGCGGAGCGAGGGATCGCGCTAGCGGGGGCGACGCGCCGTTCCGCGGCGCGAGCGGGCGGAGTCGGTCGTGGTCACTAGTTGTTTTTGCGTTGTATCGAGGGTGTCTGGAGCGACGACGCCGGCGACGGCGCGGGCAAAACAGAACCGGGGGCTCGTTCCGCGGCGGTCAGACGAGCAGTTGGATGTCCGCCTCGGCCATGTCCTGAAGCGCGGTGGCGGCGCCGACGCCCGTGGTAACGCCGTCGTAGAAGTTGTCCTCGTCGTAGTCCATCAGGTCGATGGTCATCTGACAGGCCTGGAACTCCACGCCCATGTCGAGGCTCGTTTCGAGGAGCTCCTCGATCGTGGCGGTGTCGTTGTCCGAGATCCGGCGCTCCATCATCTTCGTCGTGACGCGGTCCATCCCGGGGAGCGCGGCGACGGCGTTCGGCACGGGCATGTTGGGGTTGCCGACGGAGCTGAGCTGGAGGTTCTTCGACCGCTCCTCGTGGAGGATGTCGAGCCCCCAGAACGTGTGGAAGACGGTCACCTCGTAGCCGAACGCGGCAGCGGTGCTGGCGAGGATGAGCGGCGGGTACGCCATGTCGAGCGTCCCCTTGGTGGCGATGATGCTCATCTTCTTGCCGCCGTCGTCGGCGGTGGCCTCGGCGAGCGCCTCCTCGACCTCGTCGACGCGCGCGGCCAATTCCGCGCGGGAGGGCGCGTCGTCGGTCGGCGCGTCGTCGGCCGACGCGTCGGGTGTGTCCGTGCTCATCGTTACTCCGTCTTGCGGACGTAGTGTTTGTACACGTCGTCGCTTTCCGTCTGGTCGAGGAGCTCGACGCCCTCGGTGCCGTCGGCCCAGCCGTCGAGGTCGCTCATGCTTCCGGGGTCGGTCGCCAGCACTTCGAGGACCTCGCCCGCGTCGAGGCCGTCGACGGCGGACTTCGTCTTCACTACCGGCATGGGGCACGATGCGCCTTTCACGTCGAGCGTCTCCGCGATGTCGAATTCAGCACTCATTGTGTATCTGCTCCGGTGTCTGTATTGGAGCTAGCGCACAATACCCCCCGGTGAAGTAAAACTGTGTCGGTTCTTGGGAATTCTCCCAACTACTGTATAAAGTGAAACCTGTTTAGTCGCCGCATAAGCCCCTGAGTACAACAGTAAGAGATACGGACCGGTTTCTATTGAATATAGTATTGCTTAGAAAAGGAAATACTATGAAAATGCTTTTGTGCGTCGACCCGGTATGAACGACTGCGAAACATGAATGCCGACGACTTCCCGACTCCGGACGTCGACGTCGACTCCGTCGACCCGGAATCGCTCAAAGACCGAATCGACGCCGGCGAAGACGTCACGATCCTCGACGCGCGCATGCAGTCGGACTACGAGGAGTGGCGCATCGACGGCGAGAACGTCACGTCGATCAACGTCCCGTACTTCGAGTTCCTCGAAGACGAGATCGACGACGACGTTCTCGACCGGATCCCCGACGACCGCGAGGTGACCGTCCTCTGCGCGAAGGGCGGCGCCAGCGAGTACGTCGCGGGCACGCTCACGGAGCGCGGCTACGACGTCGACCACCTCGAAGACGGGATGAACGGCTGGGCGAGCATCTACGAGGCCGTCGAGGTCGACCGCTACGACGGGGCCGGCACGCTCCTCCAGTACCAGCGCCCCTCCTCGGGCTGCCTCGGCTACCTCCTCTACGACGACGGGGAGGCCGCGATCATCGACCCGCTGCGGGCGTTCACCGACCGCTACCTCGACGACGCCGACGAACTCGGCGTCGAACTGAACTACGCCCTCGACACGCACGTCCACGCCGACCACATCTCGGGCGTGCGCGACCTCGACGCCGCGGGCGTCGAAGGCGTCATCCCCGAGGCCGCGGTCGACCGCGGCGTCACGTACGCCGATGAGCTGACCACGGCCGCCGACGGCGACACGTTCGCGGTCGGCGACGCCACCGTCGAGACCGTCTACACTCCCGGCCACACGACCGGGATGACCTCATACCTCGTCGACGAGAGCCTGCTCGCGACCGGCGACGGGCTGTTCATCGAGAGCGTCGCCCGCCCCGACCTCGAGGAGGGCGACGAGGGCGCCCCCGACGCCGCGCGCCTGCTGTACGAGTCACTTCAGGAGCGGGTGCTGACGCTGCCCGACGACACGCTCATCGGCGGCGCGCACTTCAGCGACGCGGCCGTCGCGGCCGACGACGGCACCTACACGGCGCCGATCGGCGAGCTCGTCGAGGAGATGGACGCGCTCACGATGGACGAGCAGGCGTTCGTCGACCTGATCCTCTCGGACATGCCGCCGCGCCCGGCCAACTACGAGGACATCATCGCGACGAACCTCGGACAGAACGCCGTCGACGACGACGAGGCGTTCACCCTGGAGCTCGGGCCGAACAACTGCGCCGCCAGTCAGGACTCGCTCGCGGGTGACTGACGACGCCGATGGTCGCTGACCCAGTACTGCTGCAGGCGGTCGCCGAGCTGTTCCCGAACGGGGTCAGCCGGTACGCCGTCGGCGGACTGCTCGTCGGTCTCGGGACCGTCGTCATCTACGTCGGAACGGGTATCCCGGCCGGGGCGAGCACGTTCCTGGAGTCGACGCTGTCGTACGTCTCCGGCCAGTCCCGGTTCCGGCGGTACGTCGGATCGCGGGACTGGCGGCTCGTGTTCACCGCCGGCATCATCCTCGGCGGGCTCGCGTTCGCCGCGACGTTCCAGTCGGGGCTAGTCACGAGCCCGCTCTACGAGCCCGGGACGACCGGCACGCTGTACGAGGTCGCCGGCGTGACGCTCTGGGCGACCGACGTCCAGCCGTGGCGGCTGTTCTTCGGCGGGATCCTCGTTGGGATCGGCACCCGCATCGGGAAGGGGTGTACGTCCGGCCACGGGGTCTGTGGCGTCGGATCGGCGTCGAAAACGTCGCTGGTCGGCGTCGCGACGTTCCTCGCCGTGGCGATCGGGACCGCCCAGGTCGTCGCCGCGCTGGGGGTGAGTCCGTAGATGGCGGACCGACATCCGCTGTTCAAGCCGCTGATCTTCGTCGGCGGCCTGATCTTCGGGTTCGGACTCGGGTTCAGCCACATGGCGCGGCCGGAGGTCGTGCTGAACTTCCTCACATTCGAGGACCTCGGCCTCCCGTTCGTCATGTTCGGGGCCGCAATCGTCTCCGGGATCGCGTTCGCGCTGCTGCCGCGCATCCGCGACGCCGCGCCGCTCACCGGCGCTCCCTACGAGCGCCGGCTGAAGCCGTTCGACCGGAACGTCCTCGTCGGCGGCGCCGTCTTCGGCGTCGGCTGGGGGCTCTCTGGCATCTGTCCGGGCGCGGCGTACGCGAGCCTCGGGGTCGGTAACGTCACCATCCTCTGGGCGCTCGGCGGAATGTTCGTCGGCGCGTACGCGCAGGGGTACTGGCGGAGCCGGAGCGGAGCCCGCGACGCCGCCGCGGCGGGCGCGGACTAACGCACCGGCTCCATGGACCCCGCTCTCATCGCCCTCTCCGTCGGCGCGGCGCTCGCGAGCCTGTTCATGGCGTGGGTGATCGGCGCCGGGTCGAGCGGCGCGACCCCGTTCGCACCCGCCGTCGGCGCGAACGCCATCGGAACGATGCGCGCGGCCCTGCTGGTCGGCGTCTTCGGCTTCGCCGGCGCCGTCACGCAGGGCGGGAACGTCTCTGAGGCCGTCGGGAGCGGCCTCGTTGGCGGGATCAGCCTGCCCGTCGCCGGCGTCATCCTCGTGCTCGTGCTGGGCGCGGGGCTGATGGCGGTGGGCATCACCACTGGGATTCCGATCGCGACCGCGTTCACCGTGACCGGCGCCGTCATCGGCGTCGGGCTCGCGCTCGGCGGGACGCCGGTCTGGGCGAAGTACCAACAGATCGGCGCCGTCTGGCTCCTGACGCCGTTCATCGGCGGCGGCATCGCGTTCGCCATCGCCAGCGTCCTCCCGCGACCCGGGGCGCCCGAGCGGTACAGCGTCCCGGTCCTCGCCGGGCTGGTCGGGAGCGTCCTCGTGAACGTCCGGTTCAGTTTCCTCGGCGAGGGGACCGCGCCCGGGACCGTCCGCGGTCTCGGACAGCGGACCCTGTCGCTCGACGGGACCGCGTCGGCGGTCGCGATCACCGGCCTCGCGGCGCTGGCCGTCGCGGCCGTCGTCTGGTGGGACGTGAGCCGCGACGAGCAGGGCGGGCTGCGGCGCGTGCTGCTCGCGCTCGGGTCGCTCGTCGCGTTCTCCGCGGGCGGGAGTCAGGTCGGGCTCGCGGTCGGACCGCTCCTACCACTGCTCGACGAGGTGGGAATGGTGTCGGCCACCGCCGTCCTCGTCGGCGGCGGGCTCGGGATGCTGGTCGGCTCGTGGACCGGCGCGCCCCGGATGATAAAGTCGCTGGCGCAGGACTACTCCTCGCTCGGGCCGCGCCGCTCCATCTCGGCGCTCGTCCCGTCGTTCCTGATCGCGCAGCTGGCCGTGCTGCTCGGCGTGCCGGTCTCGTTCAACGAGATCGTCGTGAGCGCGATCATCGGGAGCGGCGCGGCCGTCGGCGGTCGGGAGGCCGTCGACGCGGAGAAGATCCTCACGACTGTGGGGGCGTGGGCCGGCTCGTTCGGCCTCTCGTTCACGCTCGCGTACGCGGCCGCCGCGCTCGTCTTGTGATTGGCGCGCGCCGCGGCGTCGCCTACCCTTAAACCGCCCGAGGCGGCGGGACGAGGAAGACGTTGCCCGTCGCCCGCGTGACGATCTCCTCCGAGACGCTGCCCAGCAGGAGCCGCCGGATCCGGCTCCGCCCCTTCGACCCGACGAGGACCGTCGACGGAGTGACCTCGGCCTCGACGGCGAGGATCTCCTCGGCGGGGTCGCCGCGGCGGACCTCGGTCCGCGTCTCGATCCCCCAGCCCTCCAGCGTGCTCGCCCGCTCTGCCAGCCGCTCCGCGGGACCGCCGCCGGCGTCCGGCCCGTCGTCCTTCGGCGACCGGACGTGGACGAGCGTCGCCTCCTCGGTCGCGCGACGGAGGTACGAGAAGGCGTCGAACGCCCGGTCGGCGTGCTCAGAGAAGTCTGTCGCGAAGAGGACGTGCCGGAAGAGGTGTTCGCGGAGGACATCGGGGTCGTCGGCCGCCCGCTCGACGCGGTTGACCAGCAGCGGGACGACGGTGGTCCGGGCGAGGTTGCGGGCGGTCGAGCCGACGACCCGGTTCTCCAGCGGGCTCTGTCCGCGCGAACCCACGATCGTCAGGTCGGCGTGAACGGTCTCCGCGATGCCGTTGAGGCGGCGGTACGGGGTCCCGCGAACGACGTGCGTCTCGACGTCGAACCCCGCGGCCTCGATCACCTCGCGGTACCTGTCGAGCCCCCGCCGCCGGCGCTCCTCGAAGTCGACGCCGGGCATGCCGGGGTGGACGTTCGCCGAGACGACCGTGACGAGGTGGACCGTCTGGACGCCGATTCGGTCCAGGCAGCCGAGGCAGGTCTCGTTCTCGATCGTCGCCTCGCTGGCGGCCGACAGGTCGGTTGCGCACAGGGCCCTCATGTCGATCCCTTCGGCGGGCGGCGACAACACGGTTTTGTTCATCGGTTGATACTTCAGCGAGCGCGAGCGCGTAGCCGGCGCTCGGGCCGACGGAGGCGCCGTATTATCTCTGTAAGTTATCGGTACTCCCGCCGAGGTTACCGGGATATAGTATTGTACATCAAGCCCAAAACCATTATAGGCACGAAGCGGATAGTGGACACCGAGCAGAAATGTGCCAAGACCGAATTTCCGCGTTCGGAAGCCGGAGGACGAATAGATGGCTGGACTAGAGATACCCTCGTGGGACCCAGAGACGGTCCTACTCATCGGCACGATTCTCCTGGAAGCGTTCGTGTTGTACGTGGGGTACGGCGGCCTCGAACGGCTCGTCGGGCCCTATCTGATGCGGCTCTTGGTCGGGGGTGACGCCAGTGCTCGGTAACTTCCTCGGCGGCCTCGGCATCTTCGAGACGAGCCCCGAGATGTTGGCGCTGTTCGTCGGGTTCGGCCTCGTCGTCGGGGTGCTGTTCGGGTTCTTCGGCATGGGCGGGTCGTTCCTCGTCACCCCGGCCCTCCTAATGCTAGACTACCCGGCCTCCGTCGCCGTCGGGAGCGGGATGGCGTTCGTCTTCGGAACGGCCGTCATCGCGACGCTGAAACACCACGACCTCGGGCAGGTGGACTACAAGCTCGGGGTGATCATGATCACCGGGACGACCATCGGCATCGAGGCCGGGCGCGCCAGCGTCTACTACCTCGAATCGATGGGGCTCGCCGGCGGCGTCATCAGCGTCGCCTACGTTGTCCTGCTCGGCGGCGTCGGCGCGATGGTCACGCGCGACGCCCTCAAGGGCGACGACGACGGCGGCGTCGACCACGAGGCCGCCGACAAGGACCTCGACGAGTACGAGATCCCCGACGTCGCCAAGAAGATCCAACGGACCGTTCGGATCCCGCCGATGGTGACGCTCCGCGGCGACGTCACCGTCTCCGTGTGGGTCATCACGGCCGTCGCCTTCTCGACCGGCGTCCTGTCCGGGTTCCTCGGCGTGGGCGGCGGCTTCATCCGGATGCCCGCGATGATCTACGCGATCGGCGTCCCGGTGCCCGTCGCCGTCGGGACCGACCTCTTCGAGATCGTCTTCTCCGGCGGGCTCGGGAGCTACCTCTACGGACAGGACGGCGGCGTGAGCCTCGGCATCGTCGCCCCGCTGCTGTTCGGGAGCGCGCTCGGCGCGCGCGTCGGCTCCGCCGCGACCGCCGTCGTCGACTCCGACGAGATCAAGGTGTACTTCGGCGGGATGCTGCTCGTCGGCGCCCTCGCCGTGGGCATCGGCGAAGTTGGCTCGTACATCGGCAGCTCGACGCTCGAACTGCTCGGACTGGTGCTTACCATCGGCGCTGCGGTCGTCGTCGCCTTCGCGGTCCTCTACACGACGATCAGCTCGCTCCGCGTGACGCGTCAACAGCAGACGTCTGCCGCGGACTGACCCGTTTTTCTCCAGTCCACGGCCGCGGCATTGTTAGTTTCTTTCAACACTATCGAGAGCGACCGGTCTCTCGGACCGACGGGAGCGGCGGCGACCGCCGCATCTGGTGGCGGCGACCCGGCGCGGACCGCCACATCCGAGGACGGTGACCGCGACCCTCACAGCCCTTCTTCGCCGCCCTCCTGCGTGAGGAGGACGACCATCGAGAGCCCGGAGATGAGGAGGAGGATGAGCGTCGGCACCACGGCGTACTGGTAGAGCGCGGTCGACTGCGCGCGCCAGATCTGCGTGACGATCGTGTCGAACCCCGTGGGGCGGAGCACCAGCGTGACCGGTAGCTCCTTCATCGTCGTGAGGAACACGAGCGCGGCCCCGGCGACGATCCCCGAGCGCGTGAGCGGGAACGTGACGCGCTTGAACGCGCCGGTCGGCGACTCCCCGAGCGTCCGCCCGGCCTCGACGAGCCGCGGGTCGACCTGGAGGATCGACGTGCGGGCCGAGCCGACCGCCTGGGGGAGGAAGCGGACGACGTAGGCGAAGACCAGCAGGGGGAGCGTCTGGTAGAGCCACGGGACGTAGCCGGAGCCGAAGTACACCAGCGCGAGCGCCAACACGATGCCCGGCACCGCGAACCCGACGTACGTCGCGCGCTCGAAGACGACCGCGAGCGGCGAGTCGTGGTTCGCGGCGAAGTACGCGATCGGGAGGGCGGCCAGCGCGGCGACGACCGCCGCGGCCGCCGAGACGGACACCGAGTTGAGCACCTGTATCGGCTCGAACGCGAGCGAGGGGCGGCGGCCGGCCTCCGAGCGAACGAGCCACAGCCCGAGGATCCACAGCGGGACCAAGAGCGCAAACGCGGACACGCCGGCCGGGAGCAGCGTCGCCGGCCACCGCAGCCACCCGAGCGACACCCGGTCGTCGGTGCGGCCCGCGTCGTCGCCGCTCGTGTCGCGGTCCGAGCGGACGGCCCACTCCAGCGCGAGCACGAGGACCACCACGACGAGCAGCTGGAGCGACAGCAGCGCCGCGTAGTCGCGTCCGAACGCGTTGTACTCGACGTAGATCTGGCGGGTGAACACCGGGAGCCGCATGATCGACGGCGTCCCGAAGTCCGAGACCGCGTACAGCGCGGCGAGCAGCGACCCGGCGGCGATCGCCGGCCGAATAGTCGGGAGGGTCACGCGGCGGAACGCCGCGAGCCGCCCGTGGTTCAGCGTCCGGGCGGCCTCCAGCAGCGTCGTGTCGAACGACAGCAGCGCGGCCCGGGTCGTCAGGTAGACGTACGGGTAGGTGTACAGCGTGATGACGAGGATCGACCCGGAGAGGCCGCCGATCTCGGGGACGCGCTGGACGCCGAGCGGCGCGAGGACCTCGTGGAACTCGCCCTGCGGGCCGAACGCGGAGACGAACGAGAAGGCTCCCACGTAGCTCGGGACGACGAGCGGAAGGGCGGCCGCGACCGACCAGAAGCGACGGAAGGGGAGGTCGGTCCGGGCGGTGAGGTACGCGAGCGGCACGCCGATCCCGACCGAGAGGCCGGTGACGCCCGCCATCAGGAGGAGGCTGTTGACGAGGACCTCCGCGGTGCCGGCGCTGAAGAGGAGGTCCGTCGCGCGCCCGCGGTCGACGGCGATCGCCTCGATGACGAGCCACGCCAGCGGGAACACGAGCGTGGCGGCGATCGCCGCGCACAGCAGCGTGAGCCCGATCGGCAGCCTGTCGTCGCCGTCGGTCAAGCGGTCGCGGAGCCGGTTTCGCAGGGTCATTGTACGGGGCAGAGTCTCTGTCCGAGCGTGGTCGCGGCCGGCGTTAGGGGTTCCGATCGCGCGTCGAGCGCGCTCCGACGGATATATTAATTTAGGGCTGCCTAAAATATTCCATGGAACTGACGCGACGCGACGCGGCGGCCGCGCTGGCCGCGATCGGCGCGACCGGCGGCGTCGCGCTCGGCGTCCGTCGGGCGACCGGCGACGGCGGTCGGGGAGGCGCCGAGGCGGAGCCCGCGCGGGACGGCGACGGCACCCCCGGCGACGAGGCAGTCCGCGAGGCGATGACGGCGGTCGCGCGGACCGTCTACCCGGAGGCGGTCTCCGGGCTGGACGCGTTCGTCGACGGCCTCCTCGACGGCCGCCTCGACGGGTCGGCGCACGCCGAGGGGATCCGAGCCGCGGTCGCCGAGGTCGAGTCGGCCGCCCGGTCGTGGTACGGCGCGCCGGTCGCCGACCTCTCGCCCGCCGACCGCGACGAGCTGCTCCGGGAGATGGGCGCGGACGTGGCCGAGGAGAACCCGGACGGAACGACCGCGGAGCGAGTCCGGTACTACGTCGTCAACGAGCTGCTGCTCGCGCTGTACGCCTCGCCGACGGGCGGGGAGCTCGTCGGCATCGAGAACCCGCAGGGGCACGCGGGCGGCGCGGAGAGCTACCGGCAGGGGCCCCGATGAGCGGCGCGGAGGACGCGAGCGGCGGACGGGACGCTCGTTACCGGCAGACCGGCGACCGGGCCCGCGGCGACGTCGACCGCACGCCCGTGCCGGACACGGACGTCTGCGTCGTCGGCGCCGGCCCCGCGGGAGCGCTCGTCGCCGACCGGCTGGCGGGCGACCGCGAGGTCGTCGTGCTCGACGCGGGCCCGCGATTCGACCCCGCCGACCGGCTCGCGAGACAGGAGCGCGCGATCCGCCCGTTCTACGACCGGCCGGACGTCTGGGACGTGGGCGGCGAGCGCGACGCCCACGAGACCGCCGGCGACCGCCCGTACCCGCTCAACCACGCCCGCGTGAAGGGCGTCGGCGGGTCGACGCTCCACTGGCAGGGGATGGTGATGCGGCTCCACGAGGACGATTTCAACTCCGGCACGGCGCGGGGCGTCGGGCCGGACTGGCCGATCGACTACGAGGACCTCCGCCCCTACTACGCCGAGGCCGAGCGCGAGCTGGGCGTCGCGGGCGCGTCGGACAACCCCTACGCGCCGCCGCGCGAGGAGCCGCACCCGATGCCGGCGTTCGAGCCCTCCTACAGCGACTCGCTGTTCGCCGAGGCCTGCGAGTCGCTCGGGATCGCCATGCACTCCGTGCCGAACGCGCGCAACTCCGAGCCGTACGACGACCGGTCCCCCTGCGTCGGCTACGGCACCTGCCAGCCGGTGTGTCCGAGCGGCGCGAAGTACGACGCGACGGTCCACGTCGAGCGCGCCGAGGAGCGGGGCGCGACCGTCATCGACCGGGCGTCCGTGCGGTCGCTGGAGCACGACGGCGACGACAGGGTGACCGCGGCGGTGTACGCGACCCCTGACGGGGCTGAACACAGGCAGACGGCCGACGCCTTCGTCGTCGCCGCGGGCGGCGTGGAGACGCCGCGGCTCCTGCTCCTCTCCGCCTCGGACCGATACCCCGACGGGCTCGCGAACGGGAGCGGTCACGTCGGCGAGTTCTTCATGGACCACCTGTTCGCGGGGGCGGGCGGCACCCTCGACGAGCCGACCAGACAGAACCACGTCGGCTTCTACACCAGCGCCTGCGACCAGTTCTACGACGAGGCCGACGAGGCGCAGGCCCCGTTCAAGCTGGAGTTCTTCAACTACGCCGGCCCCTCGCCGGTCGAGACGGCCCTGTCGGGCGACGACTGGGGCGACCCGCTGCTCGACCAGCTCCGTGAGGGGTACGGGAATCACGTCGCCATGGGCGGGCTCGTCGAGCAGGCCCCGCGGGCCGACAGCCGGATCGCCCTCGCCGACGACCGCACCGACGATCACGGGGACCCGGCGCCGCGGGTCGAGTGGAGCGTGGGCGAGCGCGCGCTCGACACGATCGAGCGGGCGAACGAGATCCAGGTCGCGATCTTGGAGGAGCTCGGCGCCGACGTACAGTGGGTCGCCGGGCCGGACGCGACCGGGCCCGCCTACCACCACATGGGCACGACGCGGATGAGCGACGACCCCGACCGGGGGGTCGTCGACGCCGACTGCCGGACCCACGACCTCGACAACTGCTGGATCGCCTCCAGCTCCGTCTTCCCGACGAGCGGCGCGATGAACCCCACCCTCACCATCGCCGCGCTCGCGCTCCGCGTCGCCGACGACGTGGAAGCCCGCCTCTCGGCGCAGACCTGACTGCCGTCGAACATTATTTTAGGTAAACCTAAAAACTCAAGTGGGTGCGAGCGGAGATCCGGGTAATGAGCGACTCAGCACACGCGACGAACGGATCTGCGAGCGCCGTCGACGTGACGGAGACCGTCGAGGAAGAGGGCGGGGGCTCGGCGGACGAGGAGATCGAGAGCGCGGCGGACGAGAAAGGCGAGAGCGTGGCGAACGGGGGGGACGGCGGGGCATACACCTTCGACGACCTCAGCGTCGTGATGGGGACGTACAACGAGGCGGAGGCGATCGGGACGGTCCTCGATGACATCGACGAGGTCACGGACGGGAGGGCGGAGGTCGTCTGCGTCGACGGATCCGACGACCGCACTCCGGAGATCGCCCGCGAGCACGGCGCTCGGGTCATCGAACAGGAGCCGCAGGGGTACGGCGTCGCCGTCCGCGAGGCGATCCTGACCCCCGACCGACCGGTGGTCGTCACGACCGACTGCGACGACACCTACCCCATGGAGGCGCTGCCGGAGTTCCTCGCCGAGGTCAACGACGGCGCGGACGTGGTAAGCGGCGACCGGCTCTACCACGGCGCGGAGGCGATGCCGGCGTTCAACCGCTTCGGAAACCACGCGTTCGCCGCGGTCGCGAGCCTGCTCATGGGTGAGCGCGTCCACGACACCACGACCGGGATGCGCGCGTACCGTCGCGAGGTGGTCGAGGAGATCGGCTGGACGGAGAACACCGGCCTCTCAGCGGAACTCCTCATCCGCCCGCTGATGCGCGGCTACGACGTGCGCGAGCGCCCGATCGCCTACGCCGAGCGGCTCGGCGACACGAAGCTCGACCCAATCGGCGGCGGCGCCGCCATCGCGAAGTCGATCGTCACCGTCTGCCTCGAAGAGCAACTGCGGCGCTTCTGAGGGCGCTTCGCCCCCGACGCGACGCCGTACGGCGGTCCGGACGGACGCTGTGGGCACAGTGGACCGCCGCCGGCGACGGTTTCTACGACCCTGAGCGACAGCGCCGATTATACATAAACAGACGCGGCGGTCGGCGCGTGCCGACGAACGCCCGCGGGGCGTGAGTCGCAGGCGCGAGGGAGTCGCTGGCTCACGGAGCGAAGCGGAGGGTGCCAGCGACGAGGCTGGGGAGGGGTGAGGCGCGGTGC